>QMTJ01000008.1 GCA_003651045.1 Thermoplasmata archaeon
AAGATGTTGTGAGAAGAGGAAATATTTTTTTAAACTATGAAGCACCTGGTATAAATAGAAGCGTATATGAAAATAGTAGTTTTATAAGATTAATTTTAAGTATTCTACATTTGACAAAGGAGAAAAGCTTTTATCTCCCTATACTGCATTATAAAGTAGTTAGTGAAGAAATAGAAAAACAATATGGAACTCTTGATCTTAATAACTCTATAAAGTTGTTAAGAAAAGTATATAGTGGCCGTACCAACTTCGTCTTCTTTTTATTTCAAAGAATTATACATTGTTTTTATGCAGAGAGTTGGGATCAAAAAGTGTTCTGTCCTGAAACAGGGGATATAGCTATTTCTTTCGCCAAAAAGGGAATCACTGCATATAGAACCCCAGTTCATTATTTCAACCTGTACGAGTTATTAAACTCAAAACCTTCATCTTGATTGTATAATATTTTTAAGTCCACAATTTAAACAGTTTTTATAGATCCCACATTAGTTCCATAACAGTATCTGCATAAGTTGAAGGTGTTCTAAATTCAAAAGCACCTGGTGAGCCTTCCTCGGGGATAACCATACTCCATATATCACTTCTCTCAGCAATACCATTGAAACAACCAGTTGCATTGATACAGATATATACCTTATCTCCACGGTTGATAACTGGGTGAGTAGCTGATACAGAGTTATCTGCATCGTTTAACACGAGTAAACCAAAACGAGTTCCGTCTCTATTGCTAGCGTTACCATATGCATAATTATCATCTGGGAACACGTTAACACTAAATATATCATCTTGCCCATCTGGTTCCGCGTAGTAACTCGTTGTATAGTTGAGAATAACTTTTTTATCAGTATTAGATAACTCGAGTAAGCAGTTACTTAGATCTATTTCTTCAGTCCCTGCTCTAGGTCTAACTAGAATAGCAAGTTTTGAGATATCTGAACCAGATGCAGCATAGGCTTCGACACCATAAACAGCGACACCTGTTGAAACCTCAGATAATGTACCTTGTCCTGTTGACATAGATTGACTTTCGAGTTTAACACTCGTCTGGATAATAACAGAAGCAGCGATACCCGCGACGAGCACCATAGCAATAAAAACTATCATAGCACCTATACCAATAGATGCTAACTCGTTTTTTATTGAAGAATTGCGCATTCCTCTCATTATGCATCCCATCCAAACTACCTATTGATATAAGGTATATTATGTAATTGTACAAGAGAATAACTATGTGATTTATTACCTTTATTTGCAGGTGAATATGCAGGTGAATATGCAGATAAAAAGAGAAAAAAAATAGACAGATATCGGGTTTAATGTGATAGTAAGTGTTTTAAAGCAAAAACATCTTGATGTAACACGGGTATAATGAAAATCAATGAAATCTTTTACTCGATACAAGGCGAAGGAAAATGGACTGGGTTACCTAACATATTCATACGTACAGCAGGATGCAACCTGAGATGCACCTTTTGCGATACAAAATATGCATATGAAAACGGAGTAGAGTTACAAGTAGAAGAAATAATAAACAAAATCACGCAGTATCCATGTAAACACGTTTGTATAACAGGAGGAGAACCCTTGTTACAAGAGGATATAGAGGATTTAATTGATATACTTATACAAAAATCATATGTTATTTGTGTAGAAACTAATGGAAGTATCGATATCAAAAATATATCTAATAAGTCTTTGATGGTTTCTCTTGATATAAAATGTCCTTCTTCGTATATGCATAAAAAAATGAATTTAGACAACATCAATCTACTGCGGGAAGAAGATCAGTTGAAATTTGTTATAAACGATAAAAAAGATTATAGTTATGCTAAAAAAATTGTTTCTGATTATAAACCACGATGCTCTGTTTTTTTTCAACCTGTATGGGGTGTTAACCCTCAACGTTTAGCAGAATGGATGATATGTGATGGTTTAAATGTTAGACTTGGGTTGCAACTCCATAAAATAATATGGGGTGAAAAGAGAGGAGTTTAACACTAACTTTTTTTAAAGCGATGGAAAAGATTATAACATGTTGAATATTGTTGTTTTTGTTATCACAAAGTATTTACACAATAAGTGTATTCTGAGTTGAAAAATTAAGAAGTATTTAAAATGTTGAATAAGTTTATTTATAATAATTAAAATGATAAGTGATTAATAAAGAGGTGAAATAAGAATATGCAACCAGCTAATATGGCGTATGATAGAGCTATTACAGTTTTTTCTCCAGATGGAAGATTGTTTCAGGTGGAGTATGCTCGTGAGGCTGTTAAAAGAGGAACTACTACCGTTGGTATAAAATATAAGACCGGTGTGGCTTTGATTGTTGATAAACGTATAACCTCTCGATTGGTTGAACCTAGGTCTATTGAAAAAATATTCGAAATAGATGATCATATTGGTTGTGCTACTTCTGGTCTTGTGGCAGATGCTAGGGTGTTGATTGATAGAGCTCGTTTGGATGCTCAGATTAATGAGATTACGTATAATGAGAAGATTCAGGTTAAAACACTGGTTAAACGTATTTGTGATTTTAAGCAGACGTATACTCAGTATGGTGGTGTGAGGCCTTTTGGTACGGCTTTGTTGATCGCGGGTGTTGATGATACCGGTCCACGTTTGTTTTCTACTGATCCATCTGGTGCGTTGATGGAGTACAAAGCTAGTAGTGAGGGTGCTGGTCGTAATGGTGCTATGGGTTATTTTGAGACTCATTATAAAGAGGGTCTTTCTATGGATGAGGCTATAGATATGGCTATTAAGGCTCTTTATAAGGGTACTGAGGGTAAGCTTAATCCTGATGCGACTGAGATTGGTGTTGTTGATAAAGGTTTTAAGTTTCATATTTTGTCTCATGAGAAAACAAAGGAGTATGTAGCGAAGGCGATTGGAGGAAGTTAGAATTGGTCAGCCTTGATGATGCGGTTATTGCTCGTTTGAGAAAAGGTAATGAACATTTTGAAATACTTGTGGATCCTTATGCAGCAGCGGATTTCATCGAGGGTAAAGATGTTAATATATTAGAGAGTCTTGCTGTGGATGCTGTTTTTGAGGATTCAAAGAAGGGTGAACATGCTTCGGTGGAGTCTCTTCAGAGTGTTTTTGGTACTACTGATATTTCAGAGATTGCGAAGGAGATTATTTTGAAGGGTGATATTCAGCTTACTACGGAGCAGAGGCATAAGATGCAGAGGAATAAGAGGAATAGGATTATTGAGGCTATTGTGAGGAATGCTATGGATCCGAAGACTAAGGCGCCTCATCCTCGTCAACGTATTGAACTTGCTATGGAACAGGCAGGGGTTCATATTGATCCTTTTAAACCAGTTAGTGAACAGGTTAAAACAGTTGTTGAGGCTTTGAGACCAATTATTCCTATTTCTATGGAACAGGTTAGGGTTTCTGTGAAAATACCTGCTGAGTTTATTGGTAAAGCATATGGTGTTGTTCGTAATTATGGTTCTTTAGAGAGAGAAGACTGGCAGTCTGATGGTTCTTGGATTGGTATTATTAGGATACCTGCTGGTTTGCAAACTGAGTTTTATGATAAATTAAATAGTGCAACTAAGGGTAATGTATCCACAAAGATTTTAAAGTAACTTGTATAAGGGAGTTATAGATTTTATGGGCGTAGAAAAACGTGAGATAGTTATTCCAGGTCAGTTTTTGGATGACATTAAAAGAAATAAACCTGGTCGGGGGACGTTTGTTGAAAATGGTAAAATCTATGCAGAAGTACTTGGTGTATTAAACAAGAATGCTGGGTATATTAATGTTGTACCATTGAAAGGACGTTATGATCCTGTGGAGAATGATCTTGTTATTGGTGTAGTTTTAGAGGCTATGTCTTCTAGCTGGTTGGTTGATATAAATGCTGCTTATCCTGCTTTTTTACATGTGAATGAGGTACCATGGGATATAGAGTTTGGTGAAACTGAGAAATATTTGAACCATGGGGATACTATTATGGCAAAGGTTTTACAGGTGGATATGGAAAAGAGAGTGCAACTCACGCTTAATGACCGTAACTTATATAAAATCAAAGGTGGTCATCTGATAGAAGTTGAACCGTCTAGGGTACCTAGGGTTATTGGTAAAAAAGGTTCGATGATATCGTTACTTAAGAAGTATACTAGATGCCGTATCTTTGTTGGTCAGAATGGAAGGATATGGGTTGATGGAAACGATGAAGGTGTAGAAAAAGTGATATATGTGATTAAAATGATAGAACGAGAGGCTTTATCATATGGTTTAACAAACCGGGTTGAGGTTTTATTGAAAAAAGATGCAAAGGATGTGCGATAAAAAATGAAATCAGATGTTAAATTGTTTGAGAATGGTAGACGACTTGATGGTAGAAAACCTGATGAGTTACGTAAGATAAAAATTGAGGTAGGTGTACTTCATAGAGCCGAGGGTTCTTGTTATCTCGAGTGGGGTAATAATAAAATCCTTGCTGCCGTGTATGGTCCTAGGGAGGCTATACCTCGGCATACACAGAATCCTTTAAGAGCTATTGTGAATGCTCGCTATAACATGGCTGCTTTTAGTGTAGATGAACGTAAACGCCCTGGGCCTGATAGACGTAGCAGGGAGATTTCCAAGGTTATAT
The DNA here is from genome assembly GCA_003651045.1 of Thermoplasmata archaeon. GTDB lineage: Archaea > Thermoplasmatota > E2 > DHVEG-1 > DHVEG-1 > B24-G9. Next base: position 4,616 of record QMTJ01000008.1, read on the forward strand.
CTGAGGCTTTGGAGAATGTTATCTTGGTTGAGAAATTCCCACGTGCTACTATTGATGTAAATATTGAGGTACTTGATGCTGAGGCTGGTACACGTTGCGCTGGTCTCACTGCAGCTGCTGTAGCTCTTGTTGATGCGGGTATACCTATGCGGGATATACCTGTAGCGTGTGCTGCTGGTAAAATAGAGGATCAAGTTGTTTTAGATCTAGGTAAAGAAGAGGATAACTATGGATCAGCGGATTTACCTGTAGCGATTTCTCCACGGACTAATGAGATACTTCTTCTTCAAATGGATGGTCATTTAACTGTGGAAGAGTTTGATAAAGCACTTGATCTTGCGATTAAAGGATGTCATATTGTTTCAGAGTTTCAGAAAAAAGCGATTTTAGAAAAATACCGGCATATCCCTAAGGAGGTGGGATAATAGTATGACAGTTACACCGTTGTTGAAACGTGATTACCTTGTTAAACTTGCTCGTAATGGACGACGAGTTGATGGACGAGGTTTCGAAGAATACAGGGATATAAAGGTTGAGACTAATGTTGTTTCTAAAGCCGAGGGGTCTGCCAGGGTTAGAATCGGTAATACTCAAGTACTTGCTGGTATAAAGATGGATATTGGTGAACCATATCCTGATTCCCCTGATAGCGGGGTGATGTCTACAGCTGCTGAGCTTATACCATTAGCATCTCCAGATTTCGAAGCAGGTCCACCTGATGAGGAATCAATTGAGTTGGCAAGGGTTGTTGATCGAGGTATCCGTGAATCTGAGCTTATTGAACTTGATAAACTATGTATTGAACCTGGTGAAAAGGTTTGGGTGATTTTTATCGATATTCATATCCTTGACCATGATGGTAACTTGTTTGATGCTGCTTCTCTAGCCTCTCTTGCTGCTCTTATGACTACTCGGGTTCCAGCAGAACGTTTTGAACTAGGTGAGGACTATCCGTTGCCTCTTAAAGATCCACCTATTTCATGTACATCTGTTAAATATGATAAAGTCGTGGTGATGGATCCTTCTCTTGATGAAGAAGATATAGCTGAGGCTAGGCTTACTGTTGCTACTGACAAGAATGGTGATATACGTGCTATGCAGAAAGGTTTAAATGGTAGTTTTACTGTTGACGAGATAAAAAAAGTTATTAAAGCCTCTATTGATAACGGGAAGAAAATCCGAGAGCAATTATATAAAAGCGTAGGTAAATAAATATGGCGAAAAGGACAAAAAAAGTAGGACCAGCTGGGCGTTTCCAAGCACGTTATGGTGTAAGAGCTAGAACCCGTGTACGGAATGTTGAAATAGTACAAAGAATGAAACATCTCTGCCCTAGTTGTGGGCATCAAAAAGTAAAACGTATCAGTACAAGTATTTGGCAATGCATGAAATGTGGTACAAAATTTGCAGGTGGTGCTTATCATCCACGGACAGAATCAGGTCAAAACATTGAAAAAATGTTAAAAGGTGAAACAGGAACATTAGACATCGTAACAGAAGTAGAAAAGACTCCTGAGGAGGCGGTGGAAAACAAATAACAAAATGGGAGAAAATAAAAACATGACAGGGTATAAATGTGGTCTCTGTAAAAAAAACGTGAAATTCGATGTAAAAAACATTGGTATGCAGTGTCCATACTGTGGGAGTAAAATATTCTATAAGGAACGTCCTACGGTTGCTAAACGTATTAAATCAAAATAAAAGAAACCTTGTTTTTTTTATGAAAAAAGCTACTTTTATTTTCAACTTTGATTCCAGGGAAGATGCAAAGATTGTAGCTGAGTCTTTGAAACCTGAGATTAGGCATAAAATACCTAAAGCCTATGTTGAGGCTGAGTTTTCAGGTAAAACCTTTATTCTTTATGTAAAAGCAGAGGATATAAGTACTCTTAGAGCAGCATGTAACTCTTATTTACGTTGGGTTAACACGGTGTTGAATGTTAAAAAAATAGTTTAAACTATTTCTATTGTTTCTCTTCTACTGGGACCTATTGATACTATTGATATTGGTATCTGAAGTGTTTTTTCAATATATTTTAAATAGTTTTTTGCCTCTACTGGTAGTTTTTCTAGTGTTTTCGTTTCTGGTTTTATTTTTTTCCAGCCTTTGAATTCTTTGTATACTGGTTTGCATTTTTTAACATCCTCGATATCTGCTGGGAAGTAATCTATTTCTTCTCCATCGATTTTGTATTTTGTACAAATCTTTACTGTTTTTAAACCATTAAGTACATCTAGCTTGGTAACTGCAAGTTTGGTAACACCTGAAAGTGTACATGAATGTTTTACAACTATGAGATCTAACCATCCGCATCTACGTGGTCTACTAGTAGTTGTACCGTATTCGTGACCATGTTGTTGGAGATGTTCACCGTTTTTGTCAAAAAGCTCTGTTGGCATGGGTCCTTCTCCAACACGTGTAGTATAAGCCTTTACAACACCGATGATGTCATTTATGTGTTGTGGTCCAATACCTAACCCTATACATGCTCCACCTGCTATGGTATGAGACGAAGTAGTAAATGGATAGGTTCCAAAATCAACATCTAGCATTGTACCCTGTGCTCCTTCTAGTAGAATGTTTTTACCTTTTTTGATTTCCTTGTTTAGTTTAACATGTGTAGAGGTGATGTATTTTTTTAATTTTTTTCCATATTCTAGATATTTTTCTAAAATCTCTTTTTTTTCCAGTTTTTTATCTATATCGTATGTATCAAATATTTTTTGTTTAATAGGTAATATGAGATCAAGTTTTTTACTAAGAGTAGTCTTGTTTGTTAACTCGATCATACGTATTCCTTTTCTCGCTATTTTGTCACTATAGCATGGACCTATACCACGTTTTGTTGTACCGATTTTTTTATCACCAAGAAAGTTTTCTTCAACTCCATCAAGTATTTTATGATAAGGCATTATAACATTAGCTCTATCACTTATGAGAAGCTTAGGTTTTATACCACGTCTCATGAGTTCATTAATCTCAGATATAAGAACCTCAGGATCTACTACAACACCGTTACCGATTACACCAGTTTTACCTTGTATAACACCAGAGGGAGTTAAATGTAGCTTGTATACTTCATCACCTACTTTTATAGTATGACCTGCATTGTTACCCCCTTGGAATCTTACGACATAGTCTGCATTTTTTGCATAGTAATCAACGATTTTTCCTTTTCCTTCATCACCCCATTGGGTGCCAATTACGAGGTTGACTGTCATAGTTTTTTCTCACTTAAAAGGCATAATGGAGGATGTAAATAAATATGATGCATGAAAAAACATATGCTGAGAAAAACTACTTAATATTGATATTGTAACGGCAAGACAATATAGCGAAGGAGGGTTACAGAGTCTTTTGTATCTCTGATGAATAGCAAAAAGAAGAATCAAGTTTTTTTGGAAGTTCTTTATGAGTTAAAATGCGGTGATTAAGCGGTAAACTTAGATACTCCTCATTTTCTCTAAATAAAATCTTACATTGCTCAAATGTACGTAATATCGCGGTGAGCTTAAAATCAGGGATTTGAGAAAATTCCTTTTTTAATTCATGAAGAGATATTATATCTATACAAGCAAGGAAGATATCCCGCTCTAATTTATTGAGATTATAAATCTTTACATTATCTAGATCTCGTTTATCATAGATTTTGAGAAAGTTACGGCTGTCAATAAAATAAAACTGGAACATATTGATATCAGGCTGATCTCCTTTTTTGTAAACTGAATATAATTTCTGTTCCTTTTTTTGTTCTTCAATAAACCCATTCCAGTCATGTTTTTCCACTTTTTGTTTTGTTTTAAAATCATAAACATATGCAAGTCCTTTTTCTAGAATCTCAGGTGGATGCATAATAGTGTCAATCTCTGAGGGATATAATTTTTCAATATTATAAGATTCAGGATTGTCATAAATCTCACTTCCATAAACTACGCGGAGTTGACAGATATTTGGAAGATCTAGATATTGTTTAAATAGTTGAATATTTTTTTTCGTCTCTTCAAAATCAATTTTTTCTTCATTTGGATAATTAACAATAATGTTATAAAAGTTGGTGATCCCGTTTTCTTTACAGAATTTGAGCGTAGCAATGTTATCAATAACTCGTACGCCTTTCTTCATTTTTTTTAGATAATTGCCGCTGAAGGATTCGATTCCTGTTTGAATAATAGAAAAACCAGCGTTTTTGAGTAGTGTGTAGTCACTACTTTTTAGCTGGTCAGCTCGTGTTTCGGCAATAAAAGTAAAACCTCTATCAAGATCGATAATTTTTTTCAAAAATAAACGGTGGTTCCTTGGGAGTGTGCTTCCAATTATCTGAAAATCCACTATTTTATATCTATCAGCTAACCATTCAATCTCTTCAATAAAACGATCAATGTTTTTCTCTCTGTAAATTGGATGAATAGTTTTTTGGTTGCAGAAACTACATTTATTCCACCAGCATCCGCGTGAGATCTCAACAGGTAACCGTCCCTTATCGTAGAACACTTGTTGTATCTGTTTGGATGTTTTGCTTAGCTCTTCAAAGAATTGATCATATGACGGGATTGGCAATGTGTTTAAATCAATGTAGTAATCTGAATTATTCCAAAGAATCTCCCCATCTTTTCTATAGATCAAATGTGGTATTGATTTGTAATCTGGATATTCTGCAGTGAGACGAAAAAGTGCTTCTTCACCTTCACCTGAAACAATAAAATCAATATAATTAAAAACATCAAGCACTCTCTTTCCTAATTCCCCAACGGTTCTACTACCGCCAAAAACAATTATTTTCTCAGGATCAATTTCTTTGATTTTTTTTGCGATAGCAAGCGATGGGAGTAATTGTCCATAGTTTAGTGTGAATCCGATGATATCATATGATTTCCAGTCAACATGTTCCAACACCCATGTGTAGAACTGATCTGTTCGCTCAACATATTTTTCAAAAGAAAAATCTTGTTGAATAACATCGTTTTTAGAGAGGTTTTTATTAAAGTATTCTCTATACCTATCTTTAGTTGTTTCCCAATGATTGATATATACCTCTTTGGAAAACACTGCCTGTGCCGTATATGGCTCGTTTGGTGGATAAATTAAAAACTCGTAATTCTGCAATCCATAAAACTCAGCTGCTTTGAGATATAGATGTTTTGTTGTTACACGTATACCTCGTTCCTTTAGATACCCTTCTAAGATCGGTAGCTGAATAGACGGAATAATAACCCCAGCAAAAGGCATAGATATAAGCATTACACTCTTGGTATTGTTTTGCATCCCTATCTATATTTAATAATAAATCAACTATTTATATACTTAACTTAGTTTGAAGGAAGTTAAAAAGTAGTCGTAGATTAACTCATTCGAAATCTGTAGCTGCCGTTGGAGGATAAATATAAAATATCAGATCGTTTTTATTATATTTGTATGGAAAAGTCATACAAAATAGATCTTAAAGACAGAAAAATACTCTACGAACTAGATCTTAATTGTCGTCAGAGTAACGCTCAGATTGGTAAAAAAGTAGGACTAGGTAGAGACGTAGTAGGTTATAGAATTAAAAAAATGGAAGATGAGGGTATAATCAATAATTATTGGACATTTATTGATACATTTCGACTTGGTTATAATGTTTTTAGAATCTATATAAATTTTCAATATGTAACCCCAAAAATAAAAGAAGAGATCATCAAATATTTTGTAGATTATAAAAATTCTTGGGTTGTTTTTTCTGCAAAAAGTCCTATAGATCTAGTTGTAGTCATGTGGGTTAAAGATATTTTTGAGTTTTGTCAATTTTGGGAAAAAACACTTGATTTATATGAAGATTATTTCTCAGAGTACCATACATCTATATACTATGGATCAGTTGTATATAAAAAATCTTTTTTATTACCTGAAATCCTAGATTCTAATCGGATAATTAGTGAAATGAGATGTGGTGGAAAGCCAGTTGAAATAGATGAAATTGATTATAAACTACTAAACGAGATAGCAGTAAATGCTCGTGCTCCACTCCTAGAACTTGCTGAAAAGCTCGGATGTTCTTCACAAACTATTAATTATAGAATCAAGAACTTAGTTAAATCTGGGGTGATAAAAGGTTTTAGAGTCGATCTTGATCTGTCAGCTCTTGGACTTCAACATTATAAAGTTGATATTTATCTAAAAGATCATAAACTAAAGAGACCAATATTAAAATATTTAGGTGATAAACCTTACATTGAATTTATGAATTTCGCACATGGCTGGGCTGATATCGAACCAGAGTTCGTAGTTAACAGTTTTAATGAATTACTTAAGATTTTAGATGAGATTAATACAAAATTTTCAGGAGTTATCAAAAAGCAATCATTTTTTATAACTGAGAAGCTATATAAATTGAGATGTTTACCTGAATTGTATTGAGTAAAAATATCTAAAAACTCTTCTTTTAAAACCATTAGGGAATACTTAGAAAATATAAATTTATACCTTCTCCTCAAAAATTCATCATTTTTTCATAATCTAAAATTGTAAAGGACACCAACAATACATGGCTGCACTTGCTGCACCAGCTATTGCACCAATCATTATTATTTCCATATTTTTTCTCCACCACCTTTTATATTGATATTTATTATCGTGTTATATTGTGTCAATAATTGGTATTTAAATCTTTCGTGTAAAAATATCCTTTTTGAAAAAATAACCCCCCTACAGGTTCTCCCCATAAAAAACAACCCTAAAAAAGAAGAAACAAAAAATAGAAAAAAAACAGACTTCTCTGTTTCTATCATTAAAAGGTTTTATAAAACCAGGTGGTATATCAACTACTTAGATGTCAAACAACTGGAGCAACCCTAATATACATGGAAACATGGATAACAATATTACTACCCATTTAGACATTGAACTTTTAAAACGTGAAGTAGGGCAACGTTTCCCATTCTACGATTTCAGATACAATGTTAACAGTGCCATGTTTTTCTGCCGCGTTGAAACAGAAACACTAGAGGAAAAATTCGACGACCTACGTCTTTCTCTATCCAAGAAAGGATACATTCCTATGCTCCGTTATGAAAAAGGAGAACACATCATCTATGTAACATGGAAACCTAGGAAGAAAGAAAAACCTGTATGGGTTAACATGATTCTCCTCATAGCGACAATAATCACTACAATACTCACCGGGTCTATACTCTACATGGGTTATTTCGACATATGGAGTACACCTAACATGATGGATGTTTTTAAAATTGAAAACCTAGTCAATGGTGCTTTTCTCTTCGCACTACCACTTATGAGTATCATATTTACACATGAAATGGGACATTATTTTGTTTCAAAAAAACACGGAGTTGCAACTTCTTTACCATACTTCCTACCGGTACCACCCATTTTACCTGCTTTCAATATTGGAACATTTGGTGCATTGATTTCAAGTAGAGACCCTATGCCGAATAAAAAAGCATTATTCGACATAGGAATAGCAGGACCACTATCAGGTTTCCTCGTCGCAGTACCTGTAACCGCTATAGGTATCGCCACTGCTAAGATAGTCCCAAATATTCCACTTGATAAACTACCTCCTGGTGAAACAGTCTTCGGAAGTTCACTCCTCATCGAGTTATTATCACGGTTAATATTAGATATACCCCCTGATTACACTATTGATATGAACCCTATACTATTCGCTGGATGGGTTGGCCTACTTGTAACCTCAATCAACCTTCTACCCGCAGGTCAACTAGACGGCGGGCACATCTTTAGAGCAGTCCTTGGTGAGAAACAAAAATACGCAGGATGGATCGCAGTTTTCATCATGATACTAACAGGATGGTGGTTTTTCGCCTTCATTATAATCTTCCTAATGGGCATGATGCATCCACCACCTCTCAACGACTATACACCACTAGATACAAAAAGGAAACTACTCTTCATAGTAGCATTATTCATACTAGTTTTCTCCTATATATTATTCCCCATATACGTAAAATAAAAAAAAGACAAGAAAGAGAGAAGAAGTAAAAAAAATCTGTAACATTTTAAATACCCATATGTTAATTTACCATACAAGAAAAAAAGAGAGAGGGGTTCTAAAATAAAATGAAAACATATCTTAAAATAATGTTCAACAGCGAAGGAAGTTCACCATCAGAGGTTAAAAACCAGTTGTTAAACCTTGGTTTCAAAGCAACACGTGGAAACTATGATTTTGTATATGAATGGAACGAGGAAAACGCAGATATAGAAGAACTAATATGGTTCGCAGATAAAGTACATTCTGCTTTAAAAAACCATAAAGTATATTTCACGATAGAAACAATCTAAAAAAACAGAGAAGGGGGTTAACAACAACTAATAACGCCCAGTCTTTTTTCTAGGGTTTATTTACCTTCTTTTTTTAAGCTTATTTAGGGTTCTACTAAAAACACCCATTAATGTATGATACTCCCATTTAGAAGGCATCGCACGACCTATCAAACGTTTAAACATAACACGTGTGTTTTCTTTCTTATGATCTGGGTAGTCTATCACATCAAGCAACTCTGAAAAAAAACTATACAGTTTTTCCTTCTCAACTCCTCCTATAACCCTTGATACCCCGTGTGTTTTAACATCTTTGTAGATGAAAAGTGAGTACAAGACTACACCTACTGCATGTGAGAGATTAAGAGAAGGATAAGATTCACTTGTAGGGATTTTAACCAGCATGTCACACATTGCGATCTCCTCATTAAAAAGACCATAATCCTCTCGTCCAAAAACCAAACCTATCCTCCCAGTTGTTTCAAAAATTTTTTCAGAAAAAAACTCGAGAGAAACCGCGTTCCTAAGATGTTTTTTATCATTTTTACTCTCCACTGAGGAAGTCGCAACAACGTAATCCATCTCCTTTATAGCTTTCTCAAATGATTTAAAAACCTTAGCATTTTCAACAATCCCCTGAGCATGCATAGCTCTCTTATAACATTCGTCATCAAATTCACAGGGGTTAACCAGATATAGATCATAGAAATCAAAATTCGCCATGACACGAGCTACACCACCAATGTTTCCACCATATTTTGGTTCAACCAAGATGATATAAAAATCTGGAATTATCTTTACCCCCCTCGTTATTCCTCCGTTAACAGTCTTTTTTTTGAAGAAGAAAATAACATGAAAAAAAAGGCTATAGTATGTTCAACATATGGGTAACCTCTTTTTTTTCATACTGGTTTATTTTATTTTCAATTCTTCTTCTTTCTCCTTCAACATTTTCTGATACTTAGAAGGAAGATGTTTAACAGTGTTTTTAAGTTCACCATGTCTCTTTAGAAGCTCTGAACGTTTATTTGTCCGTAGTTCTTCCAAGACAAATTTCCTGTTTTTAAGGAAACTATAGAGATACCATACCCCTGAGACAAAAACAATAAAACCTATTACTAAAAGATAGAAACTCCATTTCAAAAAATCATCATTGAGATTCAAAAAACCCTTGGGTATATCTTTAAACCATATACCAGTTACACCAAGAAATAGTATAACAAAACCTATAATTGTTAAAATAATGCTGAAAAAAAACTGGTACTCCCTTAAGAAACCTATTATCTTCATTTTCATAATATTTTTTTCACCTCTCCAAATTTTTTTTAGTACATCTTTGCATATCTCATCCATGTCTCTGCAGGACGACTACATATAGGACAGATATAGCCACTGCATTTTTCTTCATCAATAGGTTCCCCTAATGTGTTACCCTCTAAAATATTTTCTACTTCAAGCGCACAATCTTCACTACCGCACCATGGTAGTTCAACAATTCCTTTAAATTTTTTTGCTTCATCAATTGTTTTAACCCTATGCATGTTTTCAGTTAAAAATTTTTTAGCTTTTTCATATAATGTTTTAGATACATCACCTAGTTCTTTTTCTATTATTTCTATAGATTTCTCCTCTGGGATTGATTTTTTTTCACCCGTATCTCTTCTAACAAGTACAACCTCTTTTTTCTCCAAGTCTTTAGGACCGATTTCAACACGTAACGGTACACCTTTTAACTCCCAGTCGTAGTATTTACTACCAGGTGTGATATCTCTCTTGTCAACATGTGATCTAATACCATTATCATGGAGTTTTTCATCAAGTATATCACATGCTTTATAGATTTGTTTTTCTTTACCTTTAAAAATTATAGGTATTATGATTACTTGTACTGGCGCTACAGAAGGTGGCATAACTAATCCTTTGTCATCCCCATGTATACCAACAAGTGCACCTAGTATTCTTTCGCTCATACCATACGTGGTTTGATGACAATAAGCATGTTCCCCTGTTTCTGTTTCATATTTTATCTCATAAGGTTTAGAAAAATTATCACGATATTGATGTATAGAACCAAGTTGTAAAGTTCTACCAGATGGCATAAGAACATCTATACTTATAGTGTAAAACGCTCCTGCGAATTTATCCCATTCTGGTCTCTTGCTAAAAATAAAAGGTAAAGACAGTTTTGTAAACAAACGCTCTGCGATTTTTTTATCTTCCCTAATTTGTTTCTCAGCGTCTTCAAAATCAACATGACAAGTATGAGCTTCAAAAAAATGTATCTCACGTACACGTATAAAAGCACGAGTCTGCTTAGTCTCATATCTAAAAGTATTTACTATTTGAAAAGTCTTCAAAGGAAGATCAGCATGTGAACGAATCCATAACGAAAACAAAGGGTACATAGCTGTTTCAGAAGTAGGTCTAAGCAACCATCTCTCCTCTAGTTTGTTTAAACCAGCATGTGTAACCCAATACACCTCGCTACCGAAACCCTCTATGTGTTCAGCTTCTTTTTGAAAAGACGATTCAGGTATAAGAAGCGGGAAACAAACCTCTTCATGACCTGTCTTTATCATCTCCTCACGTATCAGCTGATCCACATGGGTCATAAGTTTCCAACCATAGGGTCTCCAGACATTCATACCTTTAATCGGGTATCTCTTGTCGCAGAGATCAGCGAGTTCAACGATCTCGTTATACCATTCATTAAAATCAATGTTTTTCTTATTTTTTGTCTCAGGCATAAATTTTTCAACCTGCAAATCAGAAAAGAGAAACATCTCTTAAAGATGACGGTATAAAAACCAAAAAAACATCCCCCATATGTTAGATGTTTTAAACCTAAAAGAGATCTAAAATATTAGACTCCTCTACCTTCTTTTGCTTTGAAACGTAAATCCTTAGATCTACATCTACGGCATCTAACTGCTTTCGGTGCATTTAACGCACCACATTTCATACATACCTTTTTATTCAACAACCGTGCCTCGGCTTCTGGGAAACGCGCCATGTTTATCAAACCTATCCTTAGTGGTAAACGGAAATCAACATTTATTATTTAAACCTAATTATGAAACACCCCTCTACTTTTTTCCTTCTCATATCTTCTTATGTTAAAATTAGTGAAAAAGACAACTACCCTATAACTAGATGTTAAAAATTATAGAAATATACTTAACCAAGTTTTTACTTATCTCCTTCTGGTGAAATAAGGCTATGAAGGGGAGGATTACCTGCCCGAAATGTAAAAACGAGTTCATACTTGATATACCTGAGGATGAAAAAAAACATGAGGTTACCTGTCCTAAGTGTAAAAATAAATTCACTATACAAGCTAAATGTAAAGACTCAGATTCAAAAGATGAATGTTCATGGGAAGAACACGGTGAACCACGTAAGACTATTTTATCAAAGATAAAACCTAAAACTAATAAACCAACAATTGCTGCTATACTACTAACATGTACCTTTGTAATAGGTGTAACCACCACGGTTTTTTCTGAAGCATTTGTGGAATCCACACTAGATATTGCATCAGCTGTGGGGTTGAAAGGAGACGTAGAATTCACAGTAACAGATATGTTAAACAACTCGATTAAAAACGTATCCATCATAGTCAACAATGTTTCAGGTTTCACAGATGAAAAAGGATCACTTGTTTTAAAAAACATTAAACCTGGTGTGCAAACTGTTAAAATCTCATCAAACGGGTACATCTCACAAA
>QMTJ01000009.1 GCA_003651045.1 Thermoplasmata archaeon
ACATGTGTACCAGCACATGGACAGATATCAAATCCTTCTATTTCAACAATCCTAAGACGAGTAATAAACTTAGGAAGTAAATCTAGATGCGCCCTCTGCTGATCAACACGTCTCTCAAGAACACTTCGTTCTTCTTCATAAATTCTCACAGGTAGTTTTTTACCAACTACCTCATTAAACTTGTTTTTAATGAAAACTAGATCCTCGTCTGTGAAACGGACAGGATAAAAATCAACACGGGAATAATCAGCATGTATCTGATTGCCAACAGTTCTAGCATGGAATTCATCAAAAACAATACCTGATATTATATGCTGAGCTGTATGCATTTTCATATGACTATACCGTCTCTCCCAGTCGATAACTCCATGTATCCTCGTTCCAACCGGGGGTTTCTCATCACCGACAACATGTTTCACTGTGTCTCCTTTTTTTATCACATCTTTAACAGCAACCTTGTTTCCACTCCATTTAATAAAGCCTGTATCTGCTGGTTGACCTCCACCCACTGGATAAAACGCTGTTTGATCAAATGCTACATAATCCTTTTTACTCTTTATCACTATTGCATCGAATTCTTGAATATAGTTCCCCTCTATATCATCCATATAAAGTATTTTTGTCATAACTATTTAGCCACCTCTGGATAGGGTGTGTTAAAATAGAGAAGTGAATAAAGCTGATTCATTTAAGTTTTTTAACTTTTTTCTACCTCAACTATTTTTTATTCACCATTACCAAACCAGTTATAACAAGTAAACCACCTAAGATAAACAGTGGTGTTATCTTATCGTCGAATAAAAAATAGCTGATTATTGTCGAAACCACTGGGATCATATATAGATAAATGCTAAGCTCAGATGCCTCACGTTTTTCAAGAGCTACATACCATATAATGTACCCAAGAACCGTGGAAAACAAACCAAGAAAAACTATAGCGAACCAAGTATATATCGACATATTAGCTACTTCTCTTAAGAATGAATTATTAACAAGGACAAAGGGGGCTAAACCAAAGCTTCCTAAAAGCATTGTATATATAGTGAGAGATAATGGAGTGTAACGGTTGAGTAGTTTTTTACCAGCGACAGTATACACAGCGCCCATTACTGCAGATATTAAAACGGTTAATGCGCCAAACATGTAAATGATTTCAATTGAGTTATCTTCTGTTCCCCATATAGAAATTATTACGACACCGATGAGTGCTGCAAATATTCCAGAGGTTTTTCTTTTAGTTAATCTTTCATCTAGGAAAAAATACGATAAGATAACTATGAAAATTGGGATTGTGGTAATAATCAAGCTTGCCGTACCTGCTGATATATATTGTTCACCATAGTTTAACCCGAAATGGTAAATAATCACGCCGCAGAATCCTAATACGAAGATAGAGGGTATATCTTGTTTTTGAAGTTTAGAGAGTTTTTTAGATCGTATTACTAAAATTGCGATAAACCCTATACTTGCGATAAAAAAACGCATGATTGTTAAATTGATAAAAGAAAGTTCTCTTAAACCAATTTTTATAAAAGGAAACGCAAACGCCCAGACTACTACTGTAACGAGCATCATCGCTATTATCTGCCAGTTTGCGATGCTATGAGACTCTGTGTTCTGGAAGTTGTTTTTATGCATTCTTTTTTTGGCAATAAAATATTCATATAAAAAACAGTTGCTAAAGACATCGAGGGGAGAAAGATGATAATATCTATTTGAAAAAAAGGTTATGTTTGTTATTTTAACACTATTTCTTTTTAGTCTGTCTATTGTTTTCTTTAGTTATCTTTCCATTTTTTGATGAATTCACGGATTCGCATTATTTTTTCATCATCAGACATAACCTTTCTCCTCATGTTATACTTTGTTTCTAATATTATTTATATTTTTCTACAAATTGGGGTTTTTCAAGGCACATCTCCAAAAAACAGTAAACAACACTATATCATACTATTAAAACAGTAACATTCTTATATACCTCACAAATGTTACATATATTTTGAAAGGTCATGAAAACACTTGTTCTCAATGTAGACCGTGATGACGATTTTGGAAGAAAAGCAAAAATAAAAAGCCCAATAATAGGAATCAAAAACAACATCGACGCAGCAAACAAACTCGGCATGGCAGACCCTGAAGACTCAGATCTCAACGCAATATTCTCAGCTATATCTACATATAACACTTTGATCAATGAACAAAAAAACGTAGAAATCGCAACCATATGTGGTCACATAAACGTTGGTTTCAAATCCGATGAAATACTATCACAACAACTTGAACAAGTAATACGAGAAACAGGTGCAGATAACGTTATTCTAATAACCGATGGAGCAGAAGACGAATACATATTACCAATAATCCAATCAAGAATAAAAATAACATCAATAAACCGCGTCTCCGTGAAACAAAGTAGAGAACTAGAGGACACCTACTACCGCATCCTTAAACTACTTGATGACGAAAAAGTCTTAAAACAATTTGTCCTACCCATCGCTCTAGTTTTAATCGTCTGGGCCTTTTTTGCATTACTAGGATTGGCCGCAAGCGGATTCGGCGCAATACTTTTAACACTAGGATTATACCTCCTCATAAGAGTATTTAGATGGGAGAAAAACATAGCACTAATGTGGGAAGAAATAAAATCAGGTTTTCTAACAGGAAAACTATCCCTCTACACCTATATCATAGCTACTGTAATACTAGTTGCTTCGGCTATCCTGGCTTTTAACAACACTATTAACACTAATTTCCCCGCAACAGTTGAAATTCTACCAATATTATCATTTGTAAACAATATGATATGGGGTATTGTCATCGCAGGTTTAATAGCAATATTCGGTCGATCAATAGATATCTACGTTAGAGACAAAAAAGCACCATGGAAATACTGGATACTACCCTTCTCCCTCTTCGCCTTCGGTTTCATATCATCAGCAATCTTCGAAGCATTATACAAAGCACTAATCAACTGGCCATCTACTTTTGACTTAAACCAGTTCTTAACAACTCGTTTCATCGGTTTCACATTCACTGGTTTAATGTTTGCCCTAGTCGGCACAATCACCTACCATTACATCAAAGAAATATACCAGACAGAAGAAAAAGAACTTGAAATAGAAAAACAAACTAAAATAGATTAAAAAAAAAGAAACTTTTAAAGGTAGAAAAAAAACAAAACATGTTATATAACGAATGGGAACCATTTTATAAAAAAATATTAAAAGATTTCAACTTCAACATACAAAAAGATATAGAAGCAGCTAATGTTTTAAACAGCTTACTAAAACATAAAAAACTCTACCCTATAGACAAACTTGAAAAACTAATCAAAAATAAAACAGCATTCATCTTCGGCGCAGGTCCATCTCTTGAACCCTCGATTCAGAAACATAAAAAAAAGTTTAAAGACGAACTAAAAATATCCGCCGATGGCGCAACAACCGCGCTTTTAAAAAACAATATACAACCCGATATCATCGTAACCGATTTAGACGGTAAAATCAGTGATCAAATAACCGCTAACTCAAAAGATAGTATAGCTATTATCCACGCGCATGGAGACAACATAGAAAAAATCAAAAAACTTGTACCAGAATTCAAGGGAGATCTCATAGGAACAACACAAAACAACCCTGTCTTTTATGAAAACCTATATAACTTCGGTGGTTTCACAGACGGTGACAGAGCAGTATACCTCGTGGAACACTTCCATGTAAAAAAAACATACCTAATAGGATTTGATTTTAACAACGAGATCGGTGAATACTCATTTAGTGAAAATAAAAACGTAAAACAAAAAATAAAAAAACTAAAATGGTGTAAATATTTAATTGGCTCATTAAAGATGAATAATAAAAACATATATTTTATATAAAATACGATTAAACATTTCCTCCTTTTTTTCTATCATATACCAGTTACTTTAATAAACAGTTAAACATTTGCACCCCCTATAAATATGTCAAACATTGAAGGTTTACTAGTTTTTCTCCTCATAGTTTTCATTTATTCTTTAATAGTAATAATTCTGCATAAAAAAGGAGTACTAGAGAAACTAAATATATCATTATATGGACCTGCTCTACTTCTACGGACTAAAAAAGGTAGAAACCTCCTTAAAAAAATCGCAGGTAAACAGAGATTCTGGAGAACCTTTGGAAACTTTGGCATAGTACTTTGTTTTGTAATGATGTTCATAATGGTAATAATTCTTATCCTTCAAGCATGGACAGTACTAGGTTTCACCCCTCAGCAGAGACAGGCTATGCCAGGACTTGAAACAGCATTAGTATTACCTGGTATCAACCCTATTCTACCTATAGAATATATCGGCTACATCATCCTTGCTTTAGCCATAGCAATTATTGTACATGAGTTTTCGCATGGTATTCTACTTTTTGCAGGGAAACTAAAAGTTAAATCCTTAGGGCTCCTCTACTTTATCATACCCCTTGGTGCCTTCTGCGAACCAGATGAAAAACAACTCAAAAAAGCAAAAACAATAAAACGTATGCGCGTCTACGCAGCTGGACCAACAGCTAATTTCGCAGTAGTAATAATAACGCTTTTCCTTTTCAGTTTCGTGTTCATGTCTGCTGTGCAACCAGCAGCAGATGGGCTAGGAGTACTAGAAGTTTATAAGGATTCACCCGCATATGAAATCGGTATAAGAAAAGGAGACATAATCACATCTATCAACGGAACAAGTTTAACGTCCCTCCCTGGTTTTAAAGAAAAATCAGTTAAATACATTGAATTAATGAATAAAACAAAAGCAAATGAAACCATAACAATATCATATATACATAACCATAAACTCTATACAAAACCCGTTAAACTAGTAGATAGATACAAATACTTCCCACTTGAAACCAATAAAGGAAAAGGATACACAGGTATTTACTCTTTAGTCGGTATTAAAGAAAACCTAGACATACTCAAAAACCCTTTTTTCACAAGATTCCCCTACGGGTTACTTTTTTTCTACCTATTACCCTTAATCGGATACTTTCAAGGTTACAACCCTATCGCTCCACCGTTTACAGAATCATACATTTTAACAGGACCCTTAAGTATACTCCCAACCAGTTTGTTCTGGATAATCGTAATTGCATTATACTGGATTTTTTGGCTTAACCTCGCAGTTGCTCTATTCAATGTTTTACCTATGATACCACTCGACGGCGGATTCTTATTCAACGACGCTATGGGGTCTTTAGTTAAACGATTAAAAAGAGACATTTCTGAAGAAAAAAAAGATAAAATCGTAAGAAAAATCTCAACAGTAATCTCCCTGTTAATCCTATTCTCTATCTTTTTCCCATTCCTACTAAAATATATATAAAAATATACATCAACGAGTAAATAGTTCTAAGACGCAACATTAACATTAACTGTACATGGCGAAGGTATCTTCATACCAGCTTTACGAAGAGCACTCTTTGCATGTTCAATAAAAGGCTCGGAAGTCTCAATAGACATTATAGGCTGACCAGGTTTAACCCATGCAGCAGTACCAACGTTTTTACCATAAGCAGCTCTCATACCCTGAGAAACACGATCTGCACCTGCACCTGTAGCCTGTTTATTCTCACGTAAAACTACATGAGGATAAACCCTAATACGTAACCTATAATTCGCTGAACCCACTTTTTTCTCCATATAACGGTTAACTGTTATACGAGCAGCTTCTAACGCATTATGTCTAACTTGACATTTTTCAACAGCAGATAAAGACAACTCGACAGGAAAATCCGCTGTCTTGTTACCTAATACAAACTGTGTAATACGTGGGTTAGGTACACCACCCATGTATTCTTTCCTAGTAGAGGGCATTCCTCTAATGTATCTATACATCCTACCAGGTTTACGCGCCATATATCATCAACTAAACCAAATTTTTTTTACCAGTTAGGGAAAATTGAAATAAAGACGGTGTTTATATAATTAATCCCACAATCTAAACATATCAAAATAGTATAAAACTATGAAAAAAATGTACACATTACACATCTTTTTTTAATAAAATAAAAATTTTATAGACTTGCAAAAACCTCTAACAACTCCTTGTTTCTAACCTCCGGATGAAACAACACACCATAAAACGGTTTATACCTATGTTTCACCGCCTGTAAACAATCCTTCGACCTTGCGAACCCCTCAAACTCTGAAGACTCGACATAAAAATTATGTAACTCGTAACACTCCACAGTGTTTTTTAAACCAAGAAATTCTTTCTCAAAAAACACATTATTTAAACCAATCTCTGTTTTTTCCTTCAAACTACCATTAAACAACAAACCAAGTATATGCATACCAGCGCAGATACCAAGAACAGGTTTATCAAATTTTTTTAACCAACTAAAACACTCTAAATCCTGCAAAAAAAAGTTATCCTTTAAACTTGTACCAGAAATAATTATTTTATCAGCTTTAGAAACAACCTTCTTATTAACACACCTGTAATGAACTGATTCAAACAATTTCTCATTTTTTTTCAAAACATCCTCTATAGGTTTAACAAACTCAAAATAATGTAGTTTCTCCCTACAACATTGTATTATCAAAATCATATAACCTTTATCTCCATCCTCCAAGAATTGTTTCTACCAGAAACCTGTTCATCCACCACCGTCAATGATCTCCCAAACAATGGACACCATAGTACAAACGTTTCAAACTCTCCACCTTCACCAGCAGGGTTAATACCAAACCTACTGTACAAATCCTCAACATCATGGATAAACTTTTCATCAATTTTTCTACCTAACCAACTCCTGTTTAAAGGATAAGCAGATACACTAGTAACAATAACATCAAAATGATTTCTCACGATATCCTGCAACAACTCAAGTTGATCCTTCTGCCACAAAGGGTTAAAACATTCTAAACCCAACTCATTACATATCCTCTGCACCCTGGACGCTTGATACGCGGACTCCACTGAACCAGTAATAACACCCTCAACATCAAAATCCACTTTTGCCCTCTCAATCACGTTTTTTAAATCTTTCAACTCCTCCTCTTTAACCCCTCTTGTCTCTTGAACAAGCAAAGGAATACCCATCACCTCACTCTGTTTCTTAACCTCTGAAATAGAAGGAGTATGAAACATATAACTATCAAGGTTTTCTGAAACAATTGAAACTAAACAAGAAACATCATAACCATATTCTATCGCTAAAAAAACCGCATAGGTTGAATCTTTACCACCAGAAAACAACGCTGCGCATCTCATATTTCTCTAACTAACAAAAGAAAAGATAAAAAGTTTTTTAATAGTTAGTATACACCCATTTTTTTTTACATTCAACCATCTACCATCCCCTCTCACCAAAAGTTTTTTTACAATGAGAGATATATTTTTAAACACAACCTGTAATATTCTTTACAAAGGAGGTTTTTTAACTATAAAAAGAGAAAACTGTCCTTTCTGCGGACACCGCTGGATAAGAAGCTCACAAGAATCACCAGTTACATGTCCTAATTGTAAAATGAAATTTTTCCCTCAGGAAGAACTATCAGAAAAAAAATAATGTTCTTTTTTTTGAAATTCGTTCTATTCTCTCTCAGGTGCTGTTTAACTTATGTAATTTTTAGTCCTATCCCAGCTATTCATAGTTCTTTGGTGAACAAATCATGGAATTGGATGGGATTAAAACCTTAAGTTAACAGTACCCATAACTTGCAAAAAGTTTTATATCTATTTTTGTTATTTGCTTAATGCTGGTTGAGGCAGAGAGATTTATGCTAGAATATCAAGAAAATTTTATATATAATTGCGTAGATACTTATAATAAAGGAGGCAAAATATAAATGGTAAAATCGGAACTACAACAATTACAAGAAATTCGAAAAGATAATGAATTTCTTAAGGAATCTTATGATATGCTGAGAAGAAAATATTCAAATCAATATATTGCAATTAAAAATAGAAACATCATTGCACATGATAGAGATATAAAAAAAGTAATGAAACTTGTATCCGAAAAAAATATCAATCCTGCTGATGTACTCATTGAATTTTTACATCCAAAAGATATGATACTTATTTTATAAATGATTAGAATGAAAATTCCTCTTTTAATTAGAAAGTATTCCGAAGGATTAAAACCGTTTTGTGAACTTCATATTAGATATACCCCCTCAACAGGACGACCTGTAAGGGGGGTATGTCATGCTTTTGTTGATACTGGTAGCCCAATTACGTTTATATCTCAAACAGATGCAAATAGGCTTAATATTCAACCTTCTAAAGTTTCTTCTCGAACAATGAGAATAGGTGGTTCTCCTGTTTTAATGTATTCAGTAAAAAATATGAAAATAAAGGTTATGTGTGAAGATAATAAAACAATTTATGATTTATCCTTGCCAACTATTGGATTAGCTTTTCCTATCCAAAATAATACTCAAAGCATAAAAAATGCAAAAACCCTACCAAGTATTATTGGAGTAGATATGCTTAAGTACCATAAACTTGCATTATATTTTGATGTTGCTAATGATATTTCTTATCTTGAAAAACATTAATTACTATTTTTAATTTAATGCACTTTACTAAATTTGACATACCAAAATTGCCACACCTATGTTTTACAGAACCTGTAATTTTTAATCCCATTATATATAACATGTTTTTTAGTGAAAAAACCATGAGATGAGATCTATTTTGAACATATATCTTTTTAAATCAAGAATATATTATAGATTTTGTTAATTGTTGAGGGGAAAAAAATGAATTTTCCTAAAGGAACAATATTCAAAGATGATGTAGATCCAAAAACAGGTGAGAAAATAAAGATCGCTATACTACCAGATGGTACAGAGTTAAAGTTTTACACTGAAGAAGATCTGGAGAGTATATAATAGATATAATAGAGAGAATCTTCACTCGGTTTAATTTTGTTATGCCAAAAAAAATTTTTTGTATATTTTTTAAAATGTTAAGTTAACCCATAAAAAAGAGAGAAAAGAGAATTTGATAAAAAAATTATTTTTTTTACCATGGCCAGAGATGATGCCACTCGTCGTTTAAATATAGATCAATTGTTATAGATGCAAAATCAATGGTTCCTGTGACATCTACGTTCCATTCAGCTGGTGGCCATATAGTCCAGTTTATTCTAAAATCTTCAGTGCTAAAGGTTTCACCAGTTGTATGAACACCTAAGTCTTCTCCTTTTACTAAGAGATCAATTGTACTAAGTGGTAATGAGTCTGTATCAATAGTTATGTACCCTGTTGTATCTATTAACCAGCTTGTGGAAACAATATACGCTTGTGGTTGTGCATTAAGTTTAGCAACCCAGTCTTCAATCCGGAAATCCAAGTTAATGTTCATATCAATGTTTTTGTAAACTATAAAATCACCAGGGTTTGAAAAATTCCAATAAGCATCAATGTCTATGTTTCCAAGGTTTTTAACTATGAAAACAATTGTTGGGTTATTCACATCATCCTGTATCACAATATCTGTTTTATTGGTTTCAATTTCAAGATGGTATTCACCGTTTCTAAACGTTGGAATCCATTCTACGTATAACCTCTTCGGCGTGTTTTTGATAGTTGCATATCGACAAGTTCCAAGTTGATTCGATGAAATAGTTAACTCAACATCATATGTTGTACTGCTTTCGTATAAGAACGCTCCACCTTGTGATGTGAAAGGTGTCAACCATAGTGTGAAAGACAACTCACGAGGTAGTTTATCAATAGTGAAAACAGTATCTCTTGTTACATTATTTTTCATGGTGGTAACACGGGTTGTAACTTCTGAAGTCATTGTTGATTCACGTGTGAAATAATACCGCCATTCTCCTTCTTTTTTAGTAGATATAATGTTTACTTGTGTCTCTATCGCAGGGTTGAAGTTAAAAGAGAAATCCCGTTGAACGTTTTTATCTTTATACCCTGTATGTACCTCTACTTTTTTACCAGTGTTACCAGTTTCATACGTAGGTCCAAAATAAACGCCGAATCCCCTTGTTCTTTCTGTTAATGCAAACAACAACATAAATGAAACCCTTGCATCAGTAGGGACCTCGTTACTATCACCAGAAGGACTATGGTAACCAACTTTTACGTTACCAGCACCTACCTCTAATTCAGCACTAAAATCCGAGTTTTTGATTTCTTCACTTAGTCGTTCCACGTTAAAAGTAAAAAGAACACCCACTGCAAGAACTGGATCAACTTCTAACCATGGTAAGAACAAGTATTGTACTCTAATATCAGCACCATTTACACCTGTACCTGGGTTATTATCCACGTCTATATCGTTGAAAACACCAAACTGAACTATAGTTGATTTCTCAACACCATTACAATTAGTATGAATAACGCTGTTAAACAAACCAGTAGATAAAGGATAGCGTTTATTTAACAAGTTTTTAAACCCATGTTTCAGCAACCTAGGAACAACATGTTTATCTTTTAAACCTTTAGAAACAAAGAAACTGTTTTTACAGATTTTATCTTTATCTGTTTTATAAACAACAGTTGATTTGGCTATTCCATCCGCGGGTACAACTATGCAAATTAACAGAGCAGCCAATAGCGTAACAAAAACTGTTTTATATATACCCTTTTTTCCTCTCGTTTTTCTCCCCCCACTTTTTAAATATACATTTAAGTATTTAAATCTATGCATTGATTTAGCATGACAAGATTTTTTGTGTTAATAGGAGTAGAATTTTTATAGAAGAACATCTTTCTATATTAACAAGTATTTTACTCAAAAAAAGGGGGAGGTATAGATAACTATAAAAAAAATTAACCTTAAAACAGTATGTACTCTTCTACTAACACTATGTATACTATATTATTTCTGTTTATCAGAGACACCTCAGGTTTACGCCTATAATCTGAATAATATAAACCCGATTAGTAAAACACAAAAAACCCTTTATCAGAACAGTTTAACCCTTGATTTAAAAGCACATAAAAACGAAGAAGGAAACAATGAATGGTACGACAATATTGAAACCACTGTTGGAACCATATTAGAATTCAAAATATATATTAAATCAAATCTCCAAAACGGACATGGCGCCGTAGCTGTAACAGTTTACTTACCTGAAACCGATGGAACTTCAATGTTTAAATATATAAAAAACAGTGCATCCGTAAAACCATTAACTGCAAACGATAAAACAATATCATGGGTTTTTACTCAAATCTCTGAAAAATCTATAACATTTAAAGCAAAAGTACTTAAAAAAGATTCAAAACCTGTAGAAGCAGAAGCAGTTTCTTGGTTCCCTGAAGATAACGCTAGTGATTCTTTAACTGTTGCTGTTAAAACATCAAAAACGATTAACACTATATCACCAAGACATCCTCTATGGGTACTAAAAACTTTACATTTAGTAGATTTAGATATTCAAACTTTTAAAAGTTTAACCCCCCTATCTAAATTTTTTCAGTGGACTGTGAAAAATAGATGAATAATAAAAGAACCATAAAATTTGTTGAAGCAACTATATTCGTACTATCTCTTGTTTTATCTACCACCGTTATCAGCACCAGCGTAACTACTATAGAAAAAAACAATGTACATCCACAAGATGGAAACCATCTTGGAGACATGATTACACACCCCTACAATGGACATTTACGTATCTACATAGTAGAACCCCTTTCTAGATGGAATAACGCTGATAAAAAACCTTATCATTTCGGTTTCTTAGATTTCGCCTTAGACGAAACATTCTCCATACCATACCCTGAGAACTATACAAAAAATATAACATGGAGTTCTCAAGAAGCAGGATACAACAACGTAAAAAAGAATAACATAATGGTAATAGCAGCTGTTTTTAACCCCGAGGTTCATAAAAAATACGCGTACCCCCCGTTTAAAAACCCATTTAACGCTTATTACGTAGATGCTACTGCAGCTGCAACACCAGACTCAACAGGTTACAATATTGTCACTGAAAACTTTACACACACGGTTTTCTGCGAAGAAGCCACAGCATCATGGTGCCATTACTGCCCACAAGTAGCAGATGCACTCTATAACATATACCAATCAAATGTTTACCCATTCTATTTTGTAGCATTAATAGCTGATAAAACCCAAAAAGCATATGATCGTTTACTCTTCGACTACAACCTATACGGATACCCTACGTGTTTCTTCGATGGAGGGTACAAGGTAGTATTAGGAGCAAGCACTGAAAGCACATTTAAACATAGAATTGAATCATGTGGAAAAAGAGATGTACATGATCTAAACCTCAGTCTCTCGGTAGAATGGCAAGAAGAAGGTATTCTTAGTATTCATGTAATGGTTAAAAACAATGAGGAAACACAGAATAACCCACCAAGTACACCAGAGATCTACGGACCAACCCATGGTAAACCAAACAAAGAATACATATATCATCTCTTAAGCTTCGACCCTGAAGGTGACGATATAAGCTACCATGTATACTGGGGTGATACAATCCTCCCACTGGTTTATGGTCCTTACCCCTCTGGTGAAAACATAACAGTTACTCATATATGGACTGAGAAAGGAAGTTATACTATAAGAGTGCAAGCAGTAGATATCTATGATGCAAAAAGCGAATGGAGTGAACTAACTATAAGCATGCCAAGATACAAAAACAACAGATTCTCCATGATAAAGTTTAACAGAGA
The DNA here is from genome assembly GCA_003651045.1 of Thermoplasmata archaeon. GTDB lineage: Archaea > Thermoplasmatota > E2 > DHVEG-1 > DHVEG-1 > B24-G9. The sequence continues at coordinate 12,649 of QMTJ01000009.1, forward strand.
ACTCTTAGAACTATTAATACCCAAGGTAAAAACAATATAAAAAAATACATGTTCAAATAAGAGAGACGTTACACCTCATACCCCTACATCCCTATTCTTTTTTTAGATCACTTTAAGTGTACTATAGAAACGCTGAATAGCAGTCACATTACCCATAACTGCAAAATAAACCAATACCCATTCAAGTAAATTTAAACCCAATGGTAGTTTAAAAAAATTGTAATGTAAAAGAATATGCTGAATAAGCGGTGTAACCATTAATAACACTAACCTATCAGCTCTACCTAACAACCCAGAGTAATCTCTCTTGTAACCCACTGCTTGAGCCTGAGTACCCATATAACTAGTAAGTAGCATACCAATAACAGCGAAAAAACCAATCCTGAGATCACACCAGCTGCTCAATGCGAGACCACCTACCATAAAAACATCAGCATATCTATCAACAGCATGATCAAGGAAATCACCTTTTTTAGATGTTTTATTCGTCAACTTAGCAACTTTACCATCAACTGCATCAAAAAAACCATTAAGGAAAACAAAAAAAACAGCAACGTATAAGTAAAAATTTGATAACTCTAACTCTGCCGATGAAAAAAAGAAAAACAAACCTGCTAGAAATGCAAAAAATAGGGAAACACCTGATAAAACATTAGGATGAAAAAAAGTAAAATATTTAGCAACCTTTGACAGTAACGGATCAACATCTTCACGTTTTTTATCAAGAACCATGTTTAAACCACAACCCCCATCTTAACAGAGGTTTCTTCTTTTGTTAGAAATCTTTTAATATTTCTTCAGACCAATCAATGTTTCCTATTTTATATTTTTCTCTATTTTTAAATCCTTTCTTGGTTAAATCAATGATTAAAGAAGCCGCATCATACACGTTTTTATTAGTTACATCTATCTCTAAAATTTTTTCTTCAGAGTGAACCTCTAAAGCTTCACAAAGAATAACATCAAGTATTTCAGCTTCAAAGTTTTCTCTGATTTTTTCTTCTTTCCAGTTTTTAATAGAGAGATTACTACGTAACATCCGTGGGTGACATCGAAGAATAATTATTTTATCAGCGCATTTCAATAAGTGCGAGAGATGCCCTTCAACAAAAACAATATTTTTACTACTATAGTTGTTTTTTATAAAATCTTCTAGTTTTTCAATATCTACTATATTGGTATCTCTTTTTTCATCTCTACCTATTATAAAACCTTGTTCCTGTGCTATTTTGTTTAAATCAATAGTTTCAAAACCATTCTCAGCTAATACTTTTGATATAGAGGTTTTACCAGTACCAGGTGTACCTGTTAACGCAATTATCATAATCCCTTTTTTTCATTATACTAATTCAAAATAGTCATACCCTCGGTATCCTTCTTTGAAACAATAATGGAGTTCTTGGAAATCTTTTCTAAACTCTTTAACATCTTCCTTGATTTTCTCAGGTTTTTCTTTTTTTAGAAGCACTCGTTCATAAAACTCTGCTATTTCATCCATTTCTTTTTCTTTCATACCTATACGTGTAAGCTCTGGAGTACCTAAACGTAGACCAGAAGGATTCAAAGGATCAGTATCACCAGGTATAGTGTTCATGTTTGTAACGATACCTGCTTCTTCAAGTTTTTTAGATGCTTCTTTACCTTTACCTGGTCCAATAGCGAGTAGGATTTGATGGGATTTAGTGAAACCTAGTTTTTCACCGAAAACTTTGAAACCACGTTCATATAAACTCTGTGCAAGAGCCTGCGCGTTTTTGATAGTCTGCCTCGCATATGCTTCACCAAACTCGAGATGTTCAGCAAACGCTATAGCTTTAGCAGCTACATGATGAAGATGATAAGACGAGGTAACACCTGGGAATACACCGAAACCTAGTTTCCTAAGAAATGATTTATCCTCATCCGAGTCACCTTTATGATTTGATAAAACTACGCCACCCTGCGGACCAGGTAATGTTTTATGTGTACTACCAGTCATCACATCGGCACCCTCATGTAATGGATCCTGAAACTGTCCTCCTCCAATAAGACCAAGTACATGAGCAGCATCATAAACCAAGTATGCACCGACATCATGCGCTGCCTCAGATAGTTCTTTAATAGGGCTAGGGAACAAAAACACAGATCTACCATTCAAAGCAAGTTTTGGTTTAACCTTTTTAATAAGTTTAACAGCACCATCAACATCAATATTCATCTCTTCATCATTGAAGGGATACGATACTAGGTTAATACCACGTACACCAGCTCCACCCCATTTACCAAAAGAGATATGAGCACCATTTGCTAAATCCAGAACCACAGCAGTTTCACCAGGTTTAATAAGAGCTTTTAAAACACCTATATTAGCAGTTGTACCAGCAGTAGGACGCACATCAGCATAACTACAGTTAAAAAGTTTTTTAGCAAGCTCCATAGCTTTTAACTCTACATTATCAAAAAACTTACAACCTTCATAGTACCTTTGACCAGGTGTACCCTCAGCATAACGCCCATGGAAATCAGTAAGAAGCATTTCTCTACAAAGCGGAGACAACACATTCTCACTAGCGATCATAGGAAGAGAATTAGCAAAAAACTCATTATTCAAACGTGCTTGCTCTCTAATGTATTCAACTTCATCATACCAACTCATAGATATAACTTCCCCCTTTTTCTTTCAGAAACCTGATATCCAAAAGATTCATAAAAATGTGTTGAAAAAAATCAAAATCTTAAACCTCAACGAGTTCTCTACTAGCTTTAGTAAGAACTTCTACACCATCTCTTTTAACCAGTACATCATCCTCTATTCTAACACCACCAAAACCAGAAACATAAACACCAGGTTCAACAGTTAAAACCATATTCTCTTTCAACTCACCTTCAACATCAGACGTTAAACCTATACCACCATCATGAACACCTAAACCCAAAGAATGACCAGTAGAATGAATAAAACAACCTTTAAACTCCGACTCATCAATAAAACCTTCCACAGCATTATGAACCATCTTACCCTTAACACCTTCACAGATTTTCTCAAAACCAATCTCCTGAGCCTGTAAAACAACCTCATGCATCTTTTTTTGTTTTTCATTAGCTTTTCCAAAAACAAAAACCCGAGTAATATCAGAATTATACCTTTTAAAACAGGCACCAAAATCACATAAAACCAAGTCACCCTCTTTCAACTTAAC
>QMTJ01000010.1 GCA_003651045.1 Thermoplasmata archaeon
ATGACACCGGTAAAGTAGTACCTGCTTTTATTATGGAGAACATGACAGGATATGTTCAGGGTCATGCTGGTGTAGATGTTAATTTAACATTCCCGCTTAACATTGTAAAGGAGGAAGGTAATAACTATCTTAATCTGTATGAAGATAAGTTTGCATTTATTTTTAAGGATGTAGAGGCTTATATTCACATGGATGTAATAGATATTTCTGTTATGGATATGGATATAGATTTAGGTGAGGTTGAGTTTCATGTTGATGTTAATGGCAGGCTTAGTATGTCTATACTAAATATCTCAATGTGTAATGAACCAAAATGGAGGTATCCTGATGAAGGATGGTGGTTTAACTGGGTTAAGGCAGTAATTGGAATAAACGCGAGTGATTGTATATTTAATATTGTTAGTGTTAAAATTGAAAATTTCCAAGAGGTTATCAAATTACTTGGTTTCGAGGTACCTTTTAAAATAGTTTTAGAGTTAAATAGTATGTCAATAAATGGATACACTGATTTTACAGTGAAATACGGTGGTTTTGTAGAACAACCAGACGCAATTCCACCATTATATATGCTTGGTTTCCGTTTCGATGATGTAGCTGATACAACGATAACTTTAGATAAATTAGCTTTTTATTTACCAGAAATAGCATTAAATGAGGGTGCTTTTGTTATATCAGCTACAGTAGCTGTACAGAATACCCTACTTAAGGAAGGATCTTTAGATGTACTGATAAACCCTCTTGGGAGTGTATATCAATTAAACATTTCTGAAGGTTCCGCAATACAACATTTAAAACTTATGGTAGAAGTACCAGGATACGCAAATACAATTTTTTCAATAAATCAGTCTATCCCCTATCTTAATCTCGAGTTAAACTCTGGGTTTAATGATTTACCTGAGGATTCACCATATAGAGAATATATTTTAATAGATACACAAAATAATACAATTACCGCTGATGTTTATGTAAGAATAACCTCTGCTTTTATTAATTTTGGTATCGACTATATCAATCAGATTATGCATACTACTTTACCTCACGTAGAGTATGATCAGGGAATTAAGTTAAGTAATGTAACATTTCAGGCTGATGCATTTAAGATATTTACAAATATAACTTGCCGGAAGAGATTAGCTGGTTATTTACACATATTTAACGATGGTGAGATTCTTTTGCTTGTGAATGGTACAGAATGGTATCCTATTTCTACAGGAGACGGTTTCTCTTTCACAGTTGAACCGGGTCATATCCAGATGAAATTTAGTACAGATATAGATGTTCCTCTTCACATATTCGAGGATTACATCGAAAGTGTTACAGGAGATGAAATAACATTGCAAGGTGATTTTATAATAGATTTAAACTCAGATATCCTGATTATTGATATACTATGGAATGTCTCTGAAAAATATCTAAAGATAGAGTGTAATCAAATAAATGGTAGAGTAGGAGTTGAAAACTTCTTATTTGAAGTGAAATCAGATGGTAAACTAAAAAAACAGCTTAGATTTGATTCATTGACTTTATTAGATGGTAAAATTATATTAATATCGGATGATGGTCAATTTAAAATAAAAACATTAAAAGATGTTGACTTGTTTAAATTAATCAATGCTAGTTTAAATCTCGCAGGGGCTCATCAAAATACATTAGAATTTGGTATTGGGTTACTAAAATGGAATAAAAAAGTATATGGTGGAGCAAATATTGAATGGATTTTAGATGTCGACAAAAACAATGATACAGGTGCTTTTAAAATCAAAATAGATCGATACGTCAATGTTAATACTGTACTAGAGATAAAAGATGCATATAGTTGCATCAAATCTAATACAGGTAAAATACTTCTTGGTGGTCGTCTGAGATCTTTTTCACTCAATGGTTCTAGAGGGGGATATCAAAGCTTTTATTTCTATCTAGATTGGAAGAAAAATGAATTTATGAATGTTGAAACCAATGTCAATGCAACATGGAATGCTACAATTAACAACGAATGGGAGCTTGCTGGGTCCGTTGATGTAAAATTCAAAATCCATTATGAACCACCAGGTTCAGATGGAATACATGATCTAGATTTCAAAGTTCTCAGACAAGGTGAGATAAACATTTTGCAACTTAGAAACACTAAGAAAAACCTAATAATCACTTTAGGATCAATTGAACTTGAACCTGGTGATTTGCATTTCAAAATTTGTAACAATAGTGAATTTAGATGGGCAAATATCACCAGTACACTCTCAGCAACATTATCATTACTAAAAATACAATTTGGGAATACACGTATTGACATTGTAACTATTAGTATCACACCTGGTGAAACATATATTCAATGGGAAGGTAATACAGATAACGGATATATTTTCATAGATAACACTCGTGGTGGTTCCCAAAGTAGCTCTATTACTACTTTTGGGCATATTGAAATGCAACAAGAAATGGGTGAGTTGGAAATCGGAGACGAACAATCAAGCAATAGTTTAGATAATGGAAAGTTTTTCATCCACTGGGAAGATGAATTAGGTGATCCTTATTATCAAAAAACATTTCATATAAAAAATAGTGTATTCTTCACCGATGGACAACTCCTGAAGATCACCTACATACGTGATATGTTTGAAGCATCGTTCTCCCTGCTGAACCTAGATACAGGTGACTATGAAAATGATATAATAATTAAAACCCGCTGGGAGAACACTTCTGATTTTGGATGCTACATTAACACTGATGATTATCTCTATATAGGGTTAATCGACATTAATGTAACATACAACGGCATTGGTTTTAACATGGAAATCGGTGAAATAGGTATTAAATTCAATGATTTCTCTATTAAATACTTCAATGGAAACTGGAATAAAAGCGGTGAAATCCTATGGTATCTCGATATTACCAGTATTGATATAACAATAGATTGGGAGAATAATAATGGTGAACAGCAGGAGATAACTATGCAGCTTTGTAAACCATGGCCTGATGGTAACCCACAGGCGTATCAGTTTACACTGGATACCTCTGGTTGTACGGAAGATGTAGTTTTAGATTTCCTAAACTTTGAAATTCAGCCAGTTTTTGGAGAAAGCAGCTGGGTTATAGATGGAGACCTCGTGCTTTATCATAACCGTTATTTAACGATACGTTGGGATGCAAATCGTATTCCACTTGAAGGTGAAGACTCAGATACAGGTACTTGGCATGTTTATGTTGATACTAATGGTGAATCTATTGGTCAGATTTCAATCACAGCAACTCGTTATGTAGAGAGTTTGGGTGAATATATTGGAGCAAAAATTTCTTTAAACTCCGTCCAAGCAAATAGTTTTCTAAGACATGGGACATTTACGAAGATATTTGGAGTATGGGTGCCTTCTGGCATTGGAGGAGATGGTGCATTAAGCGCAACCGGTAGTATAAAAGTTATGAAATCCAATGGTGACTGGAAAGAAGTATGGTCCAATGGAGCTGATCCTTTAACTGCTGATGCAGGTGGACCATACTCTGGAGACATTGAGGAATCTATTCAGATGCATGGTAGCGCTACTGGTGGAAACCAACCTTATACATGGCTCTGGGATTTCGGCGACGGCAATACTAGTAGTGAACAAAACCCGACACATACCTATAGTCAATCTGGAACATATACTGTAACGTTGACAGTAACCGATGACAATGGCGATAGCGATAGCGATACTACTACAGCTGAGATATCCTCTAACCAACCGCCAGTTGCTGATGCTGGTGGACCATACAATGGGTACATGAATGAAGAAATACAATTTGATGGTTCAAATAGTTATGACCCCGATGGAAATATAGTATTTTATCAGTGGGATTGGGGTGACGGTACTACTAATGGAGGTCCCAATCTGAAATACCCAACTCATTCATATGATACACCTGGAACATATACTGTAACGTTAACAGTGACAGATGACCAGGGTAAAACAGGTACAGATACCGCAGAGGCAACTGTAAACACACGATGGATCTCCCCAACAGGTTACAACGACCCAGAAAACACCTGGGATAATGAGGAAAAAGCATATGATGACAACACAGGTACAAAAGCAGTATTCACATTAACAGGTTCAGGTTGGAATGAATGGGTTTGGACGGATTTCCTTGAACTTACGCATTCACCAATTGAATGTTCAAAGATTAGATTTTACGCCTGGTATGACCAACTTCATTGTAACCAAATTGAAATCTATGTGTATTACGATGACAGTTGGCATCCGATATATAGCGGGAGTTTCAACAATAAACAATGGGTAGAAGCATCTCTCGATGGTGTTCACACAGTTACAAAAGCAAAAATTAGATTCAGTTTAAGACGGGGGATATACCAATCAGTAACAGCTGATTTATACGAATTTGACTTCTGGCTAGAAATCTAAAAAAACAAGTTCTTCCTCAATTTTTTTTTAAAAAATATACATTTTTTTATTTTTTAATATATTTTATATTTTGTACTCATCTGAAATACGCGTTTAACACATACTGCTGAATCATACGGTTAGTGTTAAAAAACGAAGCGTTGATAGCTATACAGCTACGCATAGTACGAATCCAGTTATCCCTATCCTTGTAGAATTTTGGTATAATCCAGTTCTCAAGTTTATCATAAAGATCAGCTTTGTCGATTTCATCATCAGATGCTTCTTCCTCTGTTTTCTCAGGACCAATAGCCCATCCTGTAATGTTTTCAATACAACCCTCAAGCCACCAGCCGTCAAGGGTACCAAACTGTGGAACACCATTATGAGCCGCTTTCATACCACTAGTACCAGATGCTTCTTTAGGACGACGAGGTGTGTTAAGCCAGAGATCCACACCAGCTACCATCATTTTAGCAATAGTCATATCATAGTTATGGATATATGTCATCTTTACTTTACCCTGCAAGGTTTTCATAACTTGGAAAATTTTACGTATCGCTTCTTTACCAGATTCATCCTTCGGATGAGCCTTACCCGCATAAATTATTTGAATAGGTCCTACCTTTTCAGCTATACTCATAAGACGATCTGGATCACTTATCAACAAATCAGGGCGTTTATAAGCAGTCTGCCTACGAGCGAAACCAATAGTGAAATCATTATAATTCATACCTACATTGTATCTTTCATTAACAAAATTAATAAGTTCACGTTTAGCCTCCATATGAGCCTCCCAAATCTCATGTTTCTGAATACTAAAAGCAGATCTAAGAATATACGGGTCACTACGCCAACCAGGCATATGTTTATCAAAAAGACGTTGAAAAGACTCTGAAACCCAAGTGGCAGAATGTACACCATTAGTGATAGAATCAATCGAATAACCAGGGAACATCATACGGGAAACCTCACCATGTTTCTTAGCCACCCCGTTGACATAGTGACTAAAAAACAAAGCCAAACGAGTCATATTCAACTTGTTTTCAAAAGTAACATCATCCAGTATAAAATCAGGGAGCATACTACCCAACATCGGTTTAGCAAACGAAAGATCAAACTGGTCATGACCAGCGGCAACAGGAGTATGAGTAGTAAACACACACTGTTCACGTACCCTATTAATATCATTATACCAGTTATAAAGCTCCAAAGTACCAAGAGCAGCATGTCCCTCGTTCATATGATACTTATCAATAGTATTATAACCCAACTCCTTAAGCATCCGTACACCACCGATACCCAAGACGATCTCCTGAGCAAGACGATACTTGTTATCACCACCATACAAATACTTTGTAAGAGTTCTATCCCAGTCACTATTACCTTCAACATTAGTATCAAGGAAAAAAACAGGGACAATATAACCACTTATACCTTTAACCGTGTAATACCATACACGGATTTTCACCGTTCTACCTTCAATCTCAACACTAGTAGTCGCTGGTAAAGGCTTAAGAAAATTCGAAACAACAAACTGTATCGGAAGTTCAATCTGATTACCATCCTCGTCAATCTTCTGATAAAAATAACCATTCTCCGAGAGAAGAGTAACACCTACCATAGGAACATTTAAATCAGCACATGATTTAAGAGTATCACCTGCTAAAACACCAAGACCACCACTATATGTAGGTATATTCTCATCTATACCGATCTCCATAGAAAAATAAGCAATCTTAGGTTTACCTTTAAGAGCTATTATAGTTTCATTTGTTTCTGAAGCAACACCATCCTCGGTATTCATTCTTTTCTCTCCCTCAAACCACCCACAAGTTTCAACGTAAATAACTACTTCTCTTATAAAACATTTCATTTAAATCAGCTAAAAAAAACCTGGCATCCTTCATCTCTCGTAGAACCTTGTTTTTAATTAACTATTCTACTCGTATAAAAAAAATAAAGTAAGAAAGAGTTGCATTTATAAACACATGAAACATTCAAAATAAAAGAAATAGGAAAAAAACATTCCCCGTCAGTTTAATATTTTATAGACGGGGATGGTGGTGAATAATTTAAAATGTTTGAAAAAACTTGTAGTATATGTAGCCGTAAAATATTACTCAGTGAAAACCCTTCAGGTTTAGTATTCAACGATGAAATCTTTGTATGTGAAGACTGCTGCAGAAAACATTCAAAAGAAGAAATCTTTAATCTTACAAAAACTATAATGCAAAACCCGAATAGTACCACAGGAATGCCTATAGCATTATGGCTGATACATGAGCAAAACAAAGATAAAACAATGATGACTGTAAAAAAATAAATCCTCTTTCCTTAATTGTTTTTTTTCTATGAAAACTCTTTTTAGAGGATAGTTTATTCAGCTGAATATGTTCATTATAAAACTCGGTGGTAGTGTCATCACTGATAAAACAAAAAAACAAACTTTTAAACAAACAACAACAGATCGTCTATCGATGGAGATAAAAAAAGCAAATAAAGAAATTATCATAGTTCACGGAGCAGGATCATTTGGACATATACCTGCTAAAGAATACAAAATAGATGAAGGATATAAAGACCTTAATCAAATCAAGGGTTTTTCAGTTACACATGAAATGGTTCAAACGTTGAATTCCCTGGTTTTAAGATCTTTACATGAACATGGTATCCCTGGTGTTTCGATTTCTCCGCATTCAACAGTGAAACTTGACAACCATGAAATAGCTAAAATGGATTTCCAAGTTTTTAAAGAATACCTAGAGAAAAAATTTGTTCCTGTAACTTTTGGAGATGTAGTTCTTGATAAAAAAATAGGTTTTTCTATATGCTCCGGTGATCTACTCATGGATGCATTAGCTGGTTATTTTAAACCAGAGAAAGCAGTTTTTGTAATAGACGAGGATGGATTATATACTTCTAACCCTAAGATAGATGAAAACGCAGAGTTTATAGAATCTACGACATTAGATAAATTAGAGAAACTAACAGTACAGGATGATAAACATGTTGATGTAACAGGTGGTATGGCTGGTAAAATTAAAGCGATAAAAAACATTCTTAACCATGGTGTAGATGTTGTACTGGTAAACGGTAATAAACCAGGTAGGTTATACAATGTACTTGTTGGGGAAGACACCGTATGTACAATACTTTATGGGAGATGAAAGAAAATTATGAGTCAAACTGAGAATAGAAAAGATGAACATGTTAAGGTTTCAATGGAGGAGGATGTATCAGCAGGGCATAACTACTGGGATGATATTGTACTTGTGCATAATGCTCTCCCTGAGATAAACAAGGATGAGATAGATCTTTCAACGAAACTTTTTGGTAAAAAACTATCTGCACCGCTTATTATCGCTAGTATGACTGGTGGCTATAAAAAAGCGAGAGATATCAATGAAAACTTAGCTGTTGCTGCTGAAAAATATCAAATCGGTATGGGTGTAGGTTCTCAGAGAGCTGCACTTGAGAAACCAGAGTTAAAAAAAACATATAACGTGGTGAAGGAATACGATATACCCTTACGTTTCGCGAACATCGGAGCGTCACAGATCACTATATGGAGTTATAAAGAAACACTTGAAAACGCTAATGAAATGATTGACATGGTTGACGCTGATGTTTTTATCGTCTGTCTAAATTTTTTACAGGAAACAGTGATGCCTGAAGGTGAAGCCAATGCTAAAGGTGTTTATAATGTGATAAAAAAACTAGCTGAGGATCTTGATACACCTGTGATTGTTAAAGAATCAGGTGCTGGTATTTCTTATGACGTAGCTAGTAGACTCAGTAAAACAAAAATCGCAGGTTTTGACGTCGGAGGATTAGGCGGTACTAGTTTCGCAGCTATAGAACACCACCGTGCAAAGATGAGAAATGATAGAATCCATGAACGAGGTGGTAAAACTTTCTGGAATTGGGGTATACCCACGCCCTCCTGTGTACTACAAGTAGGAGACGCGACAAACTGGAGTTTACCTATTATAGCTACTGGTGGTATACGTAATGGTCTCGATGCTGCTAAAGCCTTAGTTCTTGGTGCAGACGCTGCGGGTATAGCACGTGTTTTTCTCAAACCAGCTATGAAAAACAAAGACGCTATAATAGAAGAAGTAGACGTAGTAATCAAAGAACTAAGAGCTGCCATGTTCCTTGTAGGGGCTGATAAGGTTTCAAAACTACCAGATGTTGATTGGCTATTTGTTGGTGCAGATTTATGGATTTAGAAAAAGAACTACAAAAACGAATCGTTTTTTTTAACAAAGAATTCGAGGAATTCCTTAAAAACGGTGAACCAGAATCCCTCTACAACGCTGCTAGGCATCTTCCACTAGCTGGTGGTAAACGATTACGACCGTGTCTCACTATACTCTCTTGTGAAGCAGTACATGGTGATGTAAAAAAAGTTACACCATTAGCAATCGCTTTAGAACTAATACATAATTTTACACTAGTTCATGATGATATAATGGATCATTCTAAACTACGACGTAATCTACCAACTGTGCATGTTAAATATGGAGAAGCAACAGCGATTAACGCGGGTGATCTCTTGTTCGCTAAAGCCTTTGAATCACTACACAATCTATCATGTGGTTTCACTGTTTATAAAAAAATAGAACATGGTTTTATAGAATTCATTAAAGAAATATGTGAAGGTCAACAACTAGACATGGAATTTGAAAATAAGAGGATAGTCACAGAAGAAGAATACCTGACTATGATTTATAAAAAAACAGCTGTGTTTTTCGAATACGCTGCAGAAGCCGGAGGGATAATCGGTGGTGGAACAAAAAAACAAACAAATGCTCTCAAAGAATACGGTAGAACCCTAGGTTTAGGTTTCCAGATACATGATGATTACCTTGATATGAGTAGTGAAAAAAATATTCTAGGGAAAGACATTGGTAACGACATCCGTAATGGTAAAAAAACACTTATAGCGGTTCATGCTCTAAATCATGCTACAGGTAGTGACAAAAAACTTTTACATAAAACCTTCGGAGATCGAAATGCATCAGATAAAAATGTTCAAGAGGCTTATAATCTTTTTAAAAAACTAAAATCTATTGACTACGCAAGACATAAAGCAGAGGAATACCGTAACAAAGCAAAAACTGCCTTAGAGGTATTACCAGATACAGATGCTAAACAGGTTTTATTAGACCTCGCTGATTATTCTATTAAACGAGAGAAATAAGAAAAATATGAGAATAAACAAAATACAAAAAATAGCGAGAATATACGCACTGCAGAATGCAGTAAATTTTGATGGTAAAGCTGATTCTAAAGCAGTTGTTGGTAAAGTAATCGCTGTTTTAAGAAAAGACGGTTTCAATCCAAAAGAGATTATACCAGTTGTGAATAAAACCATTGAAGAAATAAATAAACTCTCTCTTGATGCTCAGATACGTGAACTAGAGGAACTCGCGCCAGAGCTTCTAAAAAAAGAAAAAAAAGAACGAGATTTCACTCTTCCACCTTTACCCTATGCAGAAAAAGGGAAAGTAGTTACTCGTTTTCCACCAGAACCTAATGGTTACCTACATATTGGGCATGCAAAAGCAGCAGTTGTTGACTATGAATATGCACGTATGTACAATGGTAGGTTTATACTTCGTTTCGATGATACAAACCCTGAAAACGTTGATTTAGAATTCTACACTGCTCAAAAAGAGGATCTCCAGTGGCTTGGTATCTCCTGGAATATCGAATATAACACTTCTGATAACATTGAGAAACATTATAAACTCGCTGAACAGCTGATAAAACAAGGAGACGCATATGTTTGTAGCTGTGACGCTGGTTCTATTAAAAAATATCGTTTTGAAGGACGCGAGTGTAAATGCCGAGGTAGAACCCCTGGTGAAAACATGGATTTGTGGAAAGAAATGGTTTCTTCCTCAATCTATGATGTAATTCTAAGGTTGAAGGGTGATATGAAATCTGATAACACAGCTATGCGTGATCCAACCTTGTTTAGAATCATTGAAAAACCTCATCCCATCCAGGGTGATAGATACCGTGTCTGGCCGACGTATGATTTTTCAGGAGCGGTTGAAGATAGCATTAGCGGGGTTACTCATCCTTTTAGAACCAAAGAATATGAACTACGTGACGAGTGTTATTTTAAACTACTTGATTTACTAGGTCTCAGGAAACCTTATCTGATGGAGTTCGCTAGGTTATCAATCGAGGGTATGCCTGTTTCGAAACGTAAGATAAAACCTTTGATTGATAAAGGGCTTGTATCTGGTTTTGATGATATCCGACTACCGACGCTCCGTGGGCTCCGTAAGCGTGGTATCATGCCAGATGCTATTAAACAGTTTGTAATCTCCCAGGGTGTTTCAAAAGTTGAATCAACTGTATCATTTAGCCTACTTGAATCGGTGAATCGTAGAATAGTTGACCCTATTGCAAAAAGGTATTTCTTCGTCGTTGATCCTGTTTTACTTCAGGTAAAAAATGCACCTGTTAAAACCAAAGAAATTCCTCTGCATCCTAGTAACAAAAAACTAGGTAGTAGAATTATTAAAACAGGTGATATTTTTTATGTACAAAAAACTGATATGGAAAAACTAAAACCTGGTGACATTTTTAGATTAAAAGATCTTTATAATGTAAAAATCATTGAGAAAAACAAAAAAAAGATCATTAGTGAATACAGTGGAGAGAATCTGTTGCCTGATTCATTAAAAATTCAATGGGTGACAGATGATTATTTCATTAACATGATTGTCTATGTACCATATCCTCTCTTCATAGATGATAAATATAACAAGAACAGTCTTGAAAAAATAAAAGGATATGCTGAAAAAACAGTATCAACGTTAAAAACAGGAGAGATAATACAGTTTGAACGTTTCGGTTTTGTAAGAATCGAAAACATTAATGGTAAAACCATAGGTTTTTTCACGCATAAGTAAACTTTTTAAGTTAACACTTGTTTTTATATTTTGTAATCTCACTAGGGATTATATAAAAAGGTTTGGAGATGGGATGACAAATATGAATACTCATAGGAGAATATCAATAGGTTTACCCATATTCTTATTGTTTTTTTTATTTGTACAAACCGCTATGGGTAAAAGCTATACTCCTTCTATAAATGATACTTTTAGTATAACAATCGCGATTGTAGTAGCCGCGATTGCAACCATCATCGGTTTTATAACACTTGGTGGTATAAAATATGTAACACCTGAGAACGTGTTGAACACAGAAGTTAGAAAAAACCTTTACAATTACATTGATACATATCCAGGTTCTCATCTACGTGAAATAGCACGTGAACTTGATCTTAAACCTAGTAACGTTGCATGGCATCTACGTAAACTTGAACAAACCAACCTAGTTCGAAGCCGAGTGATAGGTGGTAAAAAAGTTTACTACCTGGTTGAGGGTGGTGTTGAAGCACGTAAAGAAGCAATAGCAGAAGCTATACTACGGAATAAAAACGCTAGGGATATAATGTTATACCTAGCTAAACACCCTGGTAAACATCTCCTTGAAATCGCTCATGCTTTAAATCTTAACCATCACACTGTTAAATGGCATATTAAAAAAATGTATATGGCTGAGCTCATCGATGGTGACACAAGCAACTCAGCTTATCCTGTGTACTATCCAACTGATATGGGTGTTCAGATAGCTAAGAATCTCTCAGGTGATTTTAAAAAACCGAGGAAGGCGGCGTAAAAAAATTAATTTTTTGGGTATTAACTTCATATTTGGCTAAATAACTTTTTTTGGAATGCGTTATTTTTTTACTAATATATTTCCAGATAAAAATATGAACCTTCCAAGTATCCAGCCAGATGCTGTTATATTAACTGTATCTGCGTTATCCGCTTTTGCTTCTGCAGTAACTTTTATTCTTCCAAAACCACGAAGACCATCTACGGTTAGTAAATCAGAAACATCACCTGATTCTAAGACACTCAGCTCTATACTACTGTTTACTTTCTTTTTAAGAATACCATATTCAATATAAACACTTAGATTTACATTATTAGCATCTGAATCTCCTATATTTTCTACTTTTGCACTTATTTCATTAAATGAAAATCCAAACATTGTTTGAATAGATACTTCTAGTTCTGTTTGTACGGATGGAGCATATGGCTCCATCAAAGGATAAAAGTCTTTGTTGTCTCCACCACTGATATTATACGGTGTATCTCCTATTCCATCACCGTCATTGTCAATTCCATTGTAGTCATCCCAATAATTACCTTCGCCAAAAGTAGAGTTCCAACTGTTGTTACAATCATCATATGCCTGCTGTTCATTATCGACGAATGTATTATGATATAATTCATTTCTTTTTGATTGTTCAATAGCCACTGCACAGTAATTTTTTGAGAAATAATTTTTATTTACTACATTTTCATTACTTTTTGTTAAATAGATACCAACAACGTTGCAAGAAATATCATTTCCCTTGATTTTACATCCATTTGAATTAAAAATATCAATACCATAAACCGTATTAGAAAGATTTTGATTCTCGATTGTGATATTAGAGCAATTCCTTAGTATAACTTGACCAGCATTTTGTACATTAACATCGGATTTGTTATATAGAAATATTAGATCTCTCTCATTGACTTTGTTTCCATGTATAATATTTTCTGAACTTAAAACAATTAAACCTGTATTATAGAACAAGTTATCTGAAACGTTATTATCCTTGCGTATAGTTATATAATCACCATAACTACCAATAATGTGGTTACTAGTAAGTTTATTGTTCCCGCCACGCAATTCAATTGTATTGTTGCTTGATATATAGTTATCCTTTATCGTATTGTAATTTTCCGTCAACAAGGTTGTCTTTATACCTATGTCACATGAAACAATATAATTTTTTTCTATCAAATTGTATTGACCAATTAACATACCGCACTTGCATTCAAAAACACTGTTGTTTCTAATCACATTATTATCATCCGATTTAATACCAATACCACCACCATAAACAGTGTTTCTTTCAACTAAGTTGTCCCCAGTACAAACAGATATTCCACCCGTGTTATATACGAAATTACCAATCACAGTATTTAAACTAGAACCACTCTTAACATCTATACCATTGCTGGCATCAATATTGTTGTTTTCTACTACATTACTATCAGAATTTTCATCGATTTTAATTCCTACACCTTTTTTTGATTTGAATGTATTGTTATCAACTTTGATATTTTCACTTTGACCACGTATCCATAAGCATATTCCATAATCTGCATATGGTTCTCTTTCTGTGTTGGTTATATTGTTACAACTAATTGTAGTATTTTTGGATGAAGATATAATCATATTATACATACTATCCGATACTGAATTATTTTTGATAATTGAGTTATTTGATAAAATACCCATTCCGCATTCACCCTGTAAAATCGAAAAACAGCTAAACAAGACTTCATCTGAGGAAATAAGTACAGTTATATCTCTTGTGGTCCCATTTATTATCGTATTGTCTTTATTTTCACCTATTATACTTATAGATTTATTAACAACTATCTTCTCAAAATATGTACCATTAAGTACAAATACAATATTATCTGTAGATGCATTATTTATTCCTTCTTGAATTGTTTTAACATGTGTTGCATCGTACCAGCCTGCATCTGCATCATCATCAACTATTACATTTCCACCTTCGTACAGTGCGATAACATCCGTTACTTGAGAAAGATTTATAATTCTACTATAATAATCCTGAATTGCATTAACAGATTCATAATAATTAATAATGCCATTATCATTTCCTGGTGGATCTCCAACTTCAGGAGAATCATATATCATAGGATCCCAAGTTTCATCATCAGCTTTAACATTTGTTGGTAATGTTATCGTTAAACTTGCAATTAGCATTATTGCTATTATTCCATATGTTGTTATTTTTTTCATTATATCTACACTCAATACAATTATTTTATTTATTTTATACTATATTTATTAGTTTATAAACTTTTCTTTACAATCGTTAACAAATTTTTAATCAAAAATATTAATACTTTCAACCAATTAAACAATGGTTTTATAAGAAAAACACATTATATTTATAATAAAATAAATATAAATTGATTAAAGTTAAAAATACTCCCAAAGAATGCGCTAACATTCAAGGGATCGAAGGTTAATAAACATGGTATCAGACCCAAAAGAGTAAATTCTAAGAAGCAAGTTATAGATCTGAATAATCTTGGTCATAGCTGTCAACCAATTGGAGACTGTGAATAGTTGATGAGAAAAAAGTATTTGATGGGGAGCTAGGGGTTTAGGCCATGAAAAATTATTTTTTTTAAACTCGTCCGACATCTGTTACTTCAGCACTGTCAACGTTTTCGACTTTCAATATTTCTTCAACCACAGGATCTAATCCACCTGCATCATCTGGTACTTCAACTGTTACATCAAGTCCTCTTAATCCAAAAGCAATATCTTTGATATCGATTCTTCCAATCTTAGCTGGTGGTTTAACTACAGTTTTTATATCATCTATCATTTTCTGAAGTTTTTCATCACTTATGATTTCACCTGGCATTACACGTATAAGACCAATTACCGATCCCATAAAAACTTTTTACCCCCTATTTTAAATCTGTTTTTTTGTTTATGGTCCTATGAAACCACATTTCGGGCAGGTATATTTCACACTTTGCTCTCTACAGGTGGCGCATCTTCCAATGATTTCGTCGCACATTGGACATGGAAACGTTGTAGATCCTTGTTTAAGTAATCCTTTTCCGCATGAAATACATCTATCAGTTTGTTTCATAGGATGTGCTGAATACCCTATCTGTTTTTAAA
>QMTJ01000011.1 GCA_003651045.1 Thermoplasmata archaeon
ATGTGGTCCATCCCAGTCTGTATAGGTTCCGTCACCCCAGTCGACATAGTAGTAAATATTTGAACCTTCTGGATCTGTGGATTTAAACGTGAAACTATACTCTTTGTTAGGTTTACCTTTTGACGGCCCTGTTATCGTTGGTTTAGCCGGTGACGGTAGCGGCATGTAGTATATATCGTAGTCTTCATTCCTATCATCCACCCATACGATACCTCCTCTGTGGATGTCGATACAGTTTTCCTCTGCAACAACTGTTCCATCGACGTCATTTATTTTATTTGGTGTACTCCATGTTGCTCCACCATCACTAGAAATAGTTAGGTATAAATCACCATTGTCTACGTATGCTGCAACAAAGACGTTGCCTAATGCATATATATCAGGATACGCACCAGTTGATATTGTCACAGGT
This sequence comes from Thermoplasmata archaeon, assembly GCA_003651045.1. Taxonomy (GTDB): domain Archaea; phylum Thermoplasmatota; class E2; order DHVEG-1; family DHVEG-1; genus B24-G9. The sequence continues at coordinate 413 of QMTJ01000011.1, forward strand.
GCTGACCATGTGTTCCCATCATCGGTGCTATACACGCATTTAACTTCATCGTTGTTCATGTATACTACTGCAACGTTTGTATCATAGGCTGCTATAGAAGGATTAGTCCCATCTGCTATTGTCGCCTGGTATGGCGTGTATTCGTAATCTGGTTCTTCAGCTGGTACGATTTTCTTCCAGATTATTTTTGAAGTATCTGTATTGTAGATTATCGTATGGAAGCGATCTGGGAGATTAACCATATCTGGATCCGCCGCGGGAGCAGTTTTTTCGTTCGATTGTGCATCAAAATATCCTACACCACTTGCTGCTTCTACACCGGTGTGGAAACAAACAGGGCAACTTGGTATATCATATTCCTCGTAGATTTCATGGTAAATGTAGAAGTTGAAGGGGCCTACAACATCTGGATAGTTTAAATCTTGATACCAGCTATCATCGGAGATTTGGGCTATCTCTGGTTCAGGAGAACCACCTGTCCAGGTGTAAGGCTCCCATGTCTCATAGTCAGTAACATCAGGTATGAAAATACCACCTGTTTCCTCGGTATCTAATGCAACAAAAACAGTCATTAGTTCATATCCTGCGTTACCTATAAAAGCAGTATCTGGATACGCTAGCATTTCTATATCCTGTAATGTTAGTATAACACCATTCTCCCACCAGGCTTCCTGGTCAAATGGATCTGGGTTATACGCGAATGCAGCACTTGATGTTAAAATGTCTTCATCATACTCCCAGGTGATAAAAACATTACCCTGGCTATCCATCGTAATAGATGGTCTGCGTTCATCCCCTGGCGCCCAGCCGCTAATTTGAATGTTGTTTCCTAAAACAGCTGGAAGTGGTTTAGTATGTTTATCCCAGGTTTTTACATTTTTAATATCTATCTTGGTTTTTCCAACCCAGAGTGGATTTGTTTTTTCAACTGATTTTGTGGTTGTAACCATAGCCGAAGTTGGTAGAATCAACGATAGAGTAATGATAGCTACTACAACTGCTTCTAAAAATATTTTTGTTTTCATAAATTCTTTTTTCACCTCCACCACAAACAAAATTACTAAATTTCAGTAACAAATAACTCCTTAAAAGAGTTTTGGTTAATATATATTATATAAAAATATTATATAAAAGAAAGTATTATATAAAAGATTTATATATAATCTCAGGATCCCCGATCCCCAATATAATAAGAAAGGCATGGCAGAGATATTAGAAGATTCATGCATAGGATTTGTACTTTTTTATATATAAATTCCTCTAGTTCTTCAATATACCGAATTTTTTACTATATTTCTCTAAATTTAAAATTAGACTATAATTATTAAGATGTTAAATATTACAAGTTTTATACCTTCTCTCTAAACTTTAAAATATCTAAACTCTATATAAAAGATAGAAAAGAAGAAAAAAAAGAGAAAGGAAGGTTTTAACAGTTTTTTATAATTTTAGAATCTTTGCTATAGCCCAACCAGTCTTATGAGGTGTCATCCAACGTAGTTTAAAACTCCTATCCTCTTTATTGATTTTGTATATACCTACGATTCTGCAGTTCTCTCCATCTGGTGTTACCACTCTACCATTGAAATAACCATGCTTCATAACGCCGAAGATTCTCCCACGTGTTTCATTATTTGTTGTGTTATAGAATCCTCTGAATACACCGGCACGATGATTCCTTATAATTTTCCCTATAAGATACCCATCTGATTCATTGTCACCTGCATAACCCCATATACCCTTCAATAGTATAGATTTTCTTGGAGGGACATCCACTATAGGGTATCCTCCACTGAGATAGGTCTTTTGTTTATGTATCTGGTTGGCACATGTTGTTCTAACTCTCACTGGTTTCAATAGAGAATAATCATTTACCGGTAGCGTCTGTCCTTTATCACTTATTCTATAGCTCGTGTCTATATTATACGTATTGGCGTCACTGTAGAGTTTATCCATGGGGTACGCTATAGCCGCAGTAGGTATCAAAAATAGGAGTACACCTATCACAGCTGATATCTCAAATATTTTTTTCATTTTTTCATATCACCCTGATTAAAAAAATTGTAGTTTGAGTTTTATATATATTTACCAGAATCACACCCAAATCATACCATAATAGATACCAAAACTTGTTATAAAATCTATTCATTACTTAGATAAAACAGTATAATCAAAGCAATAGTTTCAAACAAGTTAGGAATAATGTTAATAAGACCTAGATCAAAAACAAACTGCCCTAAAATCATCTGTACAGGAGGTAGACTGAAGAGAGATTGGGCAAACAGTACACATAGGAACATTATTAAACCAAGCATAAAATTTGATCTAGTTTTTCTAAAACTATCTAAATATAGGAGAAGCAAACCTATAATAAAAAACAGGTTTAAACAGATGATGACGGTAACTAATGTGAAGATATCTGAGAAATCCTTCCATATCTGACGAGCTAAAGGAAGATCCACTTGTTTTAAACTATCTCCTCTAACTTTGATATTCCCTCTGAGTAAAACTATATTAGCCTTGGTTTTATTGTCAACTGAATCTAAACTAACTTTAGCAACAAAAACACCTACAACTGCACCGATTAATAACAATGTAAACAAAAATATAACAGCTTTTGCTTTTGGATCCAAGTTATTCCTTTTTTGAACCATTTTTCTTCTTTCCTCCACGTATTCTATATTATTTCATTTTTTTCCCAATTTTACTCCAAATTTCATCAAAGAAAACTATGTTGTTTTCTAAAAGATCAGATGGAAAATACATTTGACCATATCCTTTACCAGTATATGTCACCATATTGTTTTTTTCTAAAACACGTAGATGATGTCTAACTGTTTTATAATCCAAGTTGAGAACATTTGCGAGATCATTTGCGTTACGTGGTTGTTTAAACAATTCCTCAAGTATCCTACCACGGTTAAAACCACCAGTAGAACCAGCAAGAAGCCACCATAGAAGTCGTTTAACACCATGCATAAATGTAGACCTAACAAAAAAATATGAACTAAGTGTTTAAAATATTTTATAAATAACTTACATCCCCTGTAACAATTCTAATAATATCTCCTTTAGACGTATTTACAATGAGACAACCCATGTCATCAACATCTGAAACTATACCTTCAACCACGTTGTTTTGAAACATAACACGTATTTTTTTACCAATAATGTTTGAAAATGAAAACCAGAGATCCCGTATATATATATTATCTCCTTGTTTTAACCGGTGATAGTTTTTATCAAATTCACATAGAATCTGTTTTAATAACTCCACTCTAGAAACAGGTGTATCATTGTTCTCAACACAAAGAGAAGTAGCAATATCTTTTATCTCATCATTTATTTCATTATTAACATTGATACCAACCCCTACAACGCAGTAGTTGATTTTATCCATTTCAGCATCAAGTTCAGTGAGAACTCCGCAGACTTTTTTATTATTTATAAGGAGATCATTGGGCCATTTTATAACAGGTTTAACTCCAATAGTTTTTTTAACAGCATATGCAATTGAAGTAGAAACAGTCATCGTAACAAGCATACTATGATATGGTGGAATGTTTGGGTATAGTATGATTGAAAACCATAACCCGCCCTCTGGTGAAAACCATCTCCTATTTTTACGTCCCCTGCCTTTTGTTTGAACTTCAGCGATAACAACTGTACCTTCGTCTATGTTTTTTCTTATTAATTTTTTAGCGTAACTGTTTGTTGAATCTACTATATTTAGATAGATAATTTTTTTACCAATAATTTTTGTTTGTAGATCATATTTTATTTCTTCAGGGAAAGGCGTATCAGGTTTCGAAATGAGTTTGTACCCACGGTTTTTTACTGCCTCAATTTTGTATCCATTTTTTTTAAGATTTTGTATTTGTTTCCATACTGCTGTGCGTGAGAGCCGCAGTTGTTTTGCTATTTGTTCACCAGATGTGTAGTTGTTTTCGTTTAGTAGTTGTAGGATTTTTTCTTTCATTTTTTTACATCTCTAAATATTAGTAGTGGTATAATAGATGCTGTTAATCCTGTTATTACTGCATCTATTTGAAATGGGTTTCCTAGAGAAAGCCATAGTAGTGATATTGTTCCCCCTGAGATCAGGCTTAGCATTGCGCCTTTTGATGTTACATGGGTTTTTGTTTTGTAGAATCCAAATATTATTGGTAGTGTTAACCCTGATGTGAATACTGTGTATGCTAATTTTAATGTTTGTATGATGTCATTTAGGTAGAGTGCTAGGATTAGTGCTAATAATCCTATTATTAGTATTCCTATTCTAGATATAAGTACGTTCTTTTTTTTGGTTATATCTATGCTTAGTATTGTTCCTGCTGAGAGCAGTACAGAGTCTGCTGAGGATAGCATTACTGAGATAAATGCTGCAAATATTATTCCTGATAATATTGGCCCTAGTTGTATTATTGCCTGGGGCATTGCGAATATTGCTTGATCTGGTGGCAATCCGGGTACTAGTATTATTGCTGATAGTGCTATTATTCCTATTGATATTGCGAATAATATTCTGAATAATCCTGACAATATAGCTGCTTTTGTTGCTGTTTTTTCAGTTTTAGCTGTTAAAAGTTTTGAATATATATCTGGTCCTACTAAGTGTGGCATTAACATCATGAAAAATAGGGAGATTACCGGTAGAAAGCTGTATGAGTCGTTGACTGGGAATTTTAGCTGTTCTGCTGGTATGTTTGAGAACATTGGCGCTGCTTTGAAATATAGGATGGGTGCTGCTAGAAAACATACTCCGAGGATCATTATCAAGAACTGTATTACGTCTGTGTAGATAACTGCGTATTGTCCCCCTAGTAACGTATATGTGATGAATACTATAGTAATGATTATAAGTGTTATTTTGTAGTTTATTGGGAATAGTACTGCTGTTATTGCCCCTGCTCCCTGTATTAGTAGTGATATCCATGCTATTTGTGTTAGTATTATTAAGATTGCTGCTGTGTATCTTACTTTGTTGTCAAAAAGATGCCCTGTTATTTCTGGTAATGTGTAAAGACCTGTTTTTCTTACTATTTTTGCTAGGGTTAAACCTAGTATTATTAATCCTGTTGCTGCTCCAATATCCAACCATAGTGAAAGTAAACCATATAGATATATCATCTTGGCTGTTGCTATAGTTGCAGATCCACCTACCACTGTTGCTGTTATTGTTGCGGTGAGAGGTAGTGTGCTGATTTTTCTATCTGCCAGGTAAAAGCTTTTTGATGTTTTTGATTTTTTAGATGAAATTATTCCAATTAGTATAAGTGTTGACAGATATAGTATCAGTATTGTTATCGTCCAATACATTGTTAACCTGATTCTAATGCATGGTTAACTGTTTATTTATATTTTTTCTATTTTTTCCTAAAAAAAAGAGAATACTGAAAAAAAATAGTAAAAAAAGAAAAAGGAGGGTTTCATAAAAAGAAGTTGTTTTAGTTAAACCTGTTATCCTACTGTTATCTTAATTTCTATTTATTATTTCATTTTAGACTATTTTTAAATTTTAAAGAGGGTTATACTTTAATAAACGTTGTGAAATTATAATCTTCTTGGACTATTTTACCTCTTGGATCTACGACTTCTACGTGCCATGTTATATCAGTTAACTCAGGTAACGGTGTTATCAGAGTTGCATTAAAGGTACCATTGTATTGATTCGTATATGTAACATTGTTGACATATTTACCAGATATTGTTACGTTAAATGGATCCCCTTCAGGGTCTGTAACGTTAATTATGACACGTGGACATTCAGGGTTTATATTTTTTGCCCCATTCTCAGGGACTGGGTTTGAAACTATTGGTCTTTTATTCGCTAATCCAAGGGTTTCACGTATGATTTCAATAGCATCTATTGTTTCATTTATGAAGTCATCTGGTAGTTTTCCCCTATTCTCTTCAAGCATATCCTGCATTTTTATTAAACTATTATTCACTATTTTTAACAGTTTAGGATGTTTTAATAAAAATTGTTGAAGGATCTCAGGTATAGCTATGTTCTCTAAATCTATATTCCAGCCGAGTTTGAGGTATAACTGAATAAGTAATACAAGTAATGGATACTTTGGTTTTTCAGGGAAAAACTTTGATAAACCAGCTACGACCATAGCTCCTAAAGCCATTTTACTCCATTTTTTCAACCATTTATCCTGAAGTTGTTTATATTGTTGTTTGTATCCTTCTACCACAGTTTCCTGCGGGCTTTGTTCTACTTTGAATTGTTTACTATCGGAGGCATTGTTTCCTGCAGAATCTTGAACTGTTAATTTGATAATATAGTTCTGCTGGGATACAGTGTATATATAGGTTAAGGGGATAGTGATGCTTTTTCCTTCAAACGTATATACTGGTTTCATCTGTCTACTTCCAGTGAAAATACCTGTTGAATATGTTGGTGCTTGAAGCTCCCATTTATATGAAACAATATCATCTCCTTCTGGGTCATAAACCCTTGCAGTACATGTGAGATCAGAATCACCTTTTATAATCATGAAAGGAATATTTGATTTATCTATCAGAGGACGAATATATCTACCCTCGTACCAATCCCATAATTTTGACCATATAAGTATGGTACCAGGCTTCCAAGGTCGACTCATTTTATCACTGGATAATTCAATTCTAACTTGAGGTGGCTGGTTAGCGTTTGCTGAGATTTCAATATGATCTGAATTTTTTTTGCCAGAGCTATCTGTAACTGTCAAAGTACATGTATATGTACCGTTTTCACTATAGACATGTGTTGGGTTTATTTCGTTAGATGTTTCGCCGTCTCCAAAATCCCATTGATATTTAACATTACCAACAGTGTGTAATACTATTGATGTAAAGTTGGCTTCAAGAGGAACTGTTCCAGAGTTTTTATCTACAAAAATTTTTACTATGATAGGGGTTTTTTCTTTTTCTACACCTGTTTCAGGAAATATTCCATATTGTATATTTACTGCATATACTGAGAGTATGATAATAGCTGCTACGAAAATGATATTTAATATGTTTTGTTTTTCTTTCATATATCCTTATCCTCCAATAAGTATGTTATTTATAGAGAAACTCTATTTTTATAATATTTTTTATAGTTATATTTATATATCATATTAATTGTATATATATTTACTGTTATAAATTATAAATTGAGATAAAAATATAGGTGTATAATCGTTATGTGTTGATGAGTTTAATGATAAAAAATAGGTTTTAATGTGTTTCTTTTAGTTTTTTTGGTTTTTTCCGAAAATTTATATCCAGATTCATATTGTTGAGAGTTGATAATCTATGAACTACGAAACTTTAATATATACCATTAAGAACAAAATTGCATATATCATTCTTAACAGACCAGAACGTCTTAATTCATTTGATATAACTCTTGGAGAAGAACTTTATAGTGTTTTAAAAAATATTTCTTCTAACCCAGATATACGAGCAGTGGTGATAAAAGGAACAGGTAAAGGATTCTGCGGAGGTGGAGACGTCAAAGAGATGCATTTTGCAAAGGATAAACCAAAGTTTTTAAGGGATCTTACAAAGGCGATCCATAAGTGTGTAGTAGAAATAAGAAATATGGAGAAACCTGTGATAGCCGCGGTGAATGGTGCAGCATTTGGAGCAGGGTTTTCACTTGCACTTGCATGTGATATAATTATTGCGGTAAAAACAGCAAGGTTTAGTACTGCTTTTATTGGTATTGGTCTTGCACCAGGTTGTGGTACACAGTTTTTCACGAGAACTGTTGGTTATCAAAAAGCATGTGAATATATACTTACTTCAAAAGTTTTTAATAGTGAGGAGGCTAGAGAACTTGGGATTGTAAACAGAGTTGTTGAATCAGATGAACTTGAAACTACTGTTGAGGAGTTTGTAGATAAATTCAGAAATCTACCATCGATAGCTGTTGGAAAAGCTAAAATGCTGATTAATAAAAGTTTTGAGAATGATATGATCACCCATTTAGAGCTGGAGAGCAAAACTGCTTCAGAATCAGCTGGTACAATGGATTTCATGGAAGGTGTCGCTGCTTTTGTAGAAAAAAGAAAACCTGTTTTTAAAGGTGAATAAAAAAAATTTTCGGCAAATGTTGAAAAAACTTTTAGAAAGGTTTATCTATTTCGCCTGACATCGTCAACTGCGTTATAATGATAAAAACTTTGATGTAATTGGGGGAAACATTTGTTATGGGTTATGATACAATTGAGGTTGTCAGGGAGAAAAATGTAGCTAGGGTGTATCTTAATCGTCCTGATGTTCATAATGCTATGAATGAAAAACTTATGAAGGAGTTAATAAGTTGTTTTAGAGAGCTTGGTAGTGATAAAAATGTTAGGATGATTATTTTAACAGGTAGGGGTGAATCTTTTTGTGCTGGTGCCGATCTTAACTGGATGAAAAGTATGGTTAATTATTCTAAGGAGGAAAACATTGAGGATAGCAGGTTGTTGCTTGATTTGTATGAGACGATTTATACTTGCTCGAAACCAGTTATTGGCCGGGTTAACGGTCATGCTTTTGGTGGTGGTATAGGTTTATTTGCGGTTTGTGATATTGTTATTGCGGTTGAGGGTTGTAAATTTGCTTTTAGTGAGGTTAAACTAGGTATAATACCTGCTGTTATTTCAACGTATGTTGTTAGACGTATTGGTTTGTCTAATATGAGACGTCTTTTTGTAACTGGTGAAAGGTTTGATTCCTTTTATGCGAAAGAGGTAGGTCTTGTTGATTTTGTAGCTTCTAAGGAGGAGTTTGATTCTTTGGTGGAGAAGTATGTTGAGATACTTCGCTCATCTGGTCCTGTGGCGGTGAAAGAGGTTAAAGAACTTGTTGAAAGATATGAAAAACTGGATGTAGAAGAGTATAAAGAGTATACCGTTAGGAAAATCGCTGAGCTTAGAGTATCTAATGAGGGACAGAGTGGTATTAATGCGTTTCTTGATAAAAAGAAACCTATTTGGAGTTGATGGTGTTGTTTAAAAAGGTTCTGGTAGCGAATCGTGGTGAGATAGCTGTTAGAGTTATAAAAGCATGTCAGGAGATGGGTGTAAAAACTGTAGCTATTTATTCAGATGTGGATAAAGATGCGCCTCATGTGCAGTTGGCAGATGAAACAGTGGGTCTTGGTGATCCTACTCCTATTCAGAGTTATCTGAATATTTCTAAGATTATAAAAATTGCTCAGGATGTTGGTGCAGAGGCTATTCACCCGGGTTATGGTTTTCTCGCGGAAAATCCTGATTTTGCTATGTCCTGTGATGATGCTGGTGTAAAGTTTATTGGTCCTTCTTCTAAGGTTATAGGTTTGATGGGTGATAAAATAGCTGCTAAGAAAACTATGGAGAAAGCTGGTGTACCTGTTATCCCTGGTTATCATGGTTTGAAACAAGATGTTTCTACTCTTGTGAGGGAGGGAAAAAAGATTGGTTTTCCACTTCTGGTTAAGGCTGCTGCTGGTGGTGGTGGTAAAGGTATGAGGATTGTTTATTCTGAGGATACTTTAGAGGAATCAATTGAGAGTGCAAAACGTGAATCTAAGTCTTCTTTTGGTGATGATACTGTTTTTTTGGAGAAGTATTTGGATAAACCTCGTCATATTGAGTTTCAGATACTTGCTGATGAATATGGGAATACTATTCATCTTTTTGAGAGAGAGTGTTCTATACAGCGTCGTCATCAGAAGATTATTGAGGAGACACCTTCTCCAGTGGTGAGTAAAGAACTTCGTAGGAGGATGGGTGAGGCTGCTGTTAAGGCTGCTCAGGCAGTAGGTTATTCAAATGCTGGGACTGTTGAGTTTATGGTTGATGGTGATTTGAATTTTTATTTTATGGAGATGAACACTCGGTTGCAGGTTGAGCATCCTATTACCGAGATGACTACTGGTGTTGATCTTGTTAAATGGCAGTTGCGTATTGCTAGTGGGATGAAGCTTACTCTTAAACAAAAAGATTTGTTTCAGCGTGGTCATGCTATTGAATGTCGTATATATGCTGAGGATCCCAGGAATGGTTTTTTACCAAGTGTAGGGACTTTGGAGAAAATAGAGGTTCCAACCGGACCTAATATTAGGGATGATAGTGGAATCTGTACGGGTATGAAAATAACCCCGTATTATGATCCTTTGTTGGCGAAACTTGTTGTAAGTGCAGAGAATAGAGAAGAAAGCATCCAGAAGATGATATGGGCGTTATCTCATTATGTAGTTATGGGTGTTACTACGAATATATCCTTTTTGAAAAAAGTTTTAGAACATGAGGAGTTCAGGAGAGGGAATATTACGACGCATTTTATTGATAATTATTTTAAAGATTGGACGACAGCAAAAAAGGGTCTTCCAGTTGATGCAATTATTGCATTAGCTGTTTATGATTTAATGCATAGGAGGACACATGAGGTTGTGAGGTATAAAGAAGCAGATCCTCATTCACCTTGGAAACATGTGGGTAGATGGAGAGTAGGAGGTATATAAAAAAGAGGATAACATAAGGTGTGAAAAATATGTTTATTAACTATGAACATGAGAATCATGTGTACAATGTTTCAATAGAGCATAAGGATAGTTATTATTTTATAACCTATGATAACACAGAGTATAAAGTTGAAGCAGAGGAGACAAAACCAGGTCAGCTTAAGATAAAGATTGGCGATAAAATAGTGAAAGCTGTGATAGCTGAGAGTGGTAAAGAAAAATTTGTGTTTGTAGATGGTGATGTTTTTAAGGTGAAACCTGTGGAGCTTACTGGTATGAAACGTGTTAAGAAGAAAGATGAGGAGGAGGGTCTTAGTTCTCCTATTTCTGGTAGAGTGGTAAGTGTTAAGGTCAAAAAGGGTGATTTTGTTAAAAAGGGTGACGTGCTTATGGTTATTGAGGCTATGAAAATGGAGTATCTTATACGTGCACCGTATGATGGTAAGGTGAAAAAAATTAATTTTAAGGAGAAGGATCAGATTGAGATTGGTCAGACTACTGTGGAGCTTGAAAAGGAATAAAAATATGGGGGTATAAAAGGTATGGAGGTTATTGAGAGTAATATCAATACGTCTAGTAAAGAATATAAAGAAAATTTTAGGCATTATGAGTTACTTGTTAAGGATTTAAAGGAGAAGATTGCTCTTGTTCAGAAAGGTGGTGGTGAGGAAAAAATAAAACTTCATAAGTCTAGAGGTAAAATGCTTGCTCGTGAACGTATCGAGGCTTTGTTGGATCCTGATACACCTTTTATGGAGTTTAACCCTCTTGCTGCTTGGGATATGTATGATAATAAGGCACCTTGTGCAGGTATTATTACTGGTATTGGCATTATTCACGGTCGTGAGGTGGTAATTGTTGCTAATGATGCAACTGTTACTGGTGGGACTTATTATCCTATGACTGTTAAGAAACATCTTCGTGCTCAGGAGATTGCTATGGAGAATAATCTCCCTTGTATTTATTTGGTTGATTCTGGTGGTGCTTTTCTTCCTATGCAAGATGAAGTTTTTCCTGATAGAGAACATTTTGGTCGTATTTTTTATAATCAGGCTGTGATGTCTTCGATGGGTATTCCTCAGATATCTGCTGTTATGGGTAGTTGTACTGCTGGTGGTGCTTATGTTCCTGCTATGTCTGATGAGACTGTGATTGTTAAAGGTACTGGTACGATTTTTCTTGGTGGACCACCACTTGTGAAGGCTGCTACTGGTGAAGAGGTAACGGCTGAGGAGCTTGGTGGTGCTGATGTACATTGCCGTGAAAGTGGTGTAGCTGATCATTATGCACATGATGACATGGAGGCTATACAGATTACAAGAAATATAGTAGAAAATCTTAACCGTCCGGAGAAAACATATCTTGATATACGTGAACCTGAGGAACCACTGTATGATATAAAAGAGATATACGGTATTATACCCAAAGATCTCAGGAAACCTTTCGATGTTAGAGAGATAATAGCCAGAATTGTCGATGGTTCAAAGTTTCATGAGTTTAAAGCATTGTATGGTGAAACAATAGTATGCGGCTTCGCTAGGATTATGGGTTACCCGGTGGGTATTCTAGCGAATAATGGTGTATTGTTTTCTGAATCAGCTATTAAAAGTACACATTTTATTGAAATGTGCTGCCAGCGTAAGATACCACTGGTTTTCCTTCAGAATATCACTGGTTTCATGGTTGGACGTAAATATGAAGCAGGTGGTATTGCAAAAGATGGAGCAAAAATGGTTAACGCTGTAGCAACTGCGAATGTGCCCAAGTTTACTGTTATAATAGGTGGTTCATTTGGAGCGGGAAACTATGGTATGTGCGGTCGGGCTTATCAACCTAGGCAGCTTTGGATGTGGCCTAATGCCCGTATATCTGTAATGGGTGGTGAACAAGCAGCTAATGTACTTTTAACTGTTAAACGTGATCAACTATGGCGTAAAGGCAAAGCACTGACAAAAGAAGAAGAGAAAGCAATAACAGAGCCTATACTTAAAAAATATGAAAAAGAAGGAAACCCATATTATAGTACAGCCCGTATATGGGATGACGGGATCATTGACCCAGTGGATACCCGTATGGTACTTGGTCTTGGTATCTCCGCATCATTAAATGCTTCGATACCCGATTGGAAACCTGGTGTTTTTAGGATGTAAAAAAGAGCATTGTAGAATAAAGAATAGAAGATTTATTTTTTCTTTTATTCAGTTATGAGTCTTTTTAATGCTTTGTATCCTGTGATAGCATCCTTTTCTGAAACTATAAAAATCATTTCTAAGTCAATTGAAATTATTTCAATAATGTTAATATTTTCCCATGCAAAGTTTCGTACAATCTGGAATAATACTCCTGGTGTGCTTACTAGTTTTTTATCGATAGCGAAGGATAACGCTACTAGATCCTCTTTGATTTCAAGTATTTTTTCATTCTGAAGGAATTTAGATATCTGATCTTTGTATCTCTCGTTGGTGATAATGCTTACAGTGTTACGTCCATAGATTATGTGCAGTATGTCTCCTTTATCAAATTTGATTATGTCATAGATTCGTTTTAATTTGTCAAAGAGACAAGGTGTTTTTAAGACGTTTATGTCGATGATGTTTGTTTTTAGGTTGACTTCTGAGTTGTTGTTTGTAAATTTTATTTCTCTGAATTTTATATCTAGTTTTTCTGCGTATCTTCGTAGTGCTGCTACGATCGCGTAATGAGCTACTTCTTTTCGTAGTTCTTGTTCGATTTCTGGTTTGAGGTGTTTTGCTACAGAACCGTAGGATGCTATGCCTTTACCTATTGCTTCTTGCAGGTAGATTTTTTCATCAACGAGTTTATTAACAATGTGACTTACTGTGACCATTTTTTAATCACAGATATATTATTATAATTTTAAGCATATATAAATCTTTTTGTTTAATTTCAAACTAAAAATATAAAAAAATAGTACATATCATAACAATCAGTATTTATAAAAACAAATAAGCAGTATCACACCATATAATCCACGGAAAAATTACATCTATAATACCTACTTATAAAACCTAAATTTAAAAACACAACTATTCACTAAAAATATCGAAAGCTAAATAACAAAATAAACTATTATAACCTATCAAACAATACCAAAAACCCATCATCCCATAAATAAAGAGGAGAGAAAAACAAGACTTTACAAAAAAGTGAGATTAAAAAATGAAAGATAAAATCCTAAAAGAAGTCCTAGACTGGTGCAAAAACAACGAAGATAAACCTAATTTTTATATAGAGGATTTTGTCGACGTAGTAATAAACAAAACAACAGATGTTGTATTTGAAGAAATCAAAAACGAACTAAAAAACGAATTTGAAAACGGAAATTTGAAACATCCCTTCATAATATCCGATGAATACTATATATATCTAAAATTAAAAGACATCAAAAACAAGTTAATCAACCCAGAAAAAGACAGCGATTATATTGAAAACGAAGAAACAGTTACACAAAAACAAAAAAATGATTAAAAAAAAATTGGAACTATTTTTTTCTTAATTCTCGTCTTAATATTTTACCTGAAATTGTTTTCGGCAACTCATCTATGTATTCAATAATCCGAGGATATTTATAAGGTGCAGTTGTCTTTTTTACATGATCCTGCAGTTCCTTCGTAAGTGTTTCAGAGGGTTTATATCCCTTGGCAAGTACAACA
>QMTJ01000012.1 GCA_003651045.1 Thermoplasmata archaeon
ATGGTAAAAAAATATACAGAAAAAAACTTCGTTTCGTTAACCCTGCTAATATGATAAACTTTGAGATGAATGTTGATAAAACTCTTTTACGTTCTAATAGATCTCTTGAGGTGTCTGTGCATGGATGAAAAAGAGATTACATGTATAGTATGCCCAATTGGCTGTAAAATTCTTGTGCGCACAGACGGTAAAAAATTTAAACTTATCAAGGGTAACAAATGTAAACGTGGTGAGGAGTACGCTAAATCTGAAGCCGTAAACCCAAGACGCATACTTACATCATCTATACTCGTGGAAAATGGTGAATGGCCACTAGTTAGCGTTAAAACCTCTAAACCTATTCCCAAGGATAAAATATTTGATGTGTTAAATGTGATTAAAAAAACCAAGGTTAAAGCACCTGTAAAAATAGGTCAAAAAATAGTTCAAAACGTTGCTGATACAGATGCTGACATTGTTGCTACTAAAACAATCCAGATCGTCTAAAAATTATACTATAACTCCCAATAAGGTTCAAGTATTTTTTTAACCTCCATTATCAACCCATCAATATACTCAACTTTATCATCAAATATCTCCTTTTTCTCTTCCAAATAATCACTCCTACCCAACAAACCACACATGATATTATAATAAGATTTCACACAACTCTCACTATTATAACCCCCTCCAAATAATACCAACAACTTGTTACAAGTTTTCCTTGACAAATCCATTATATTCCTACCTAGATGATAATAAGTCTGATACACCAAACGTAGATCCGCTAACGGATCAGAATGATGCGTATCAACACCACACTGATACACTATAACCTCCGGCTGAAACTGCTCCGCCAAACCAGGGATTATACTATAAAAAGCATTTAAATAACTTTTACTCCCCGTCCCAGGTGGCAACGGTAGATTTACTGTATACCCTTCACCACTACCTCTACCTATCTCATCAATAAAACCTGTTCCAGGATACAATGTTCTACCATCCTGATGAAAAGAAACTAACAACACAGAAGGATCATCATAATATATCTCCTGCGTCCCATTTGCATGATGAACATCTAAATCAATTATCAAAAAACGATCTAAACCATATTTCTCCCTTAAAAACTCAACAACTATAGCCTCATCATTAAAAAAACAAAAACCTGAAGCATAACTTCTACTAGCATGATGAAAACCAGCGAGAGGGTTACACATACATTGATACCCATTGAATAGTTTATCACCCCCAAGTATTGTGCCACCAACAGCTAGCCGTGCTATATCATATATCCCTCTTGGAGCAGGTGTATCGAGAGACAACCGTCCACCTGTTTTACTTAAATATTTTATACGTTCTATATACCGTGGGTTATGTACCCTGAGTAAATCCTTCATAGTTGCTTTTTTCGCTGTTAATAAATCAACCTCTTTCAGGATGCCTTTCTCTTTAAAGAATTTAATAGTTTTCTCTGGTTTATCCCCGATTAATGGATGATTTTCTCCTAAATTGTATTTATTATAATCCTTATGATAAACAATTCCATACATTTCTAACCCTATTTTTTTTTATTTAATCCAATTTTTTATAAAAAAACATTTTGAACTACTTTAACATAGTTAGTTTTTTTTCTTATATTTAGTAGATTTTAAATATTGTTATAAGATACGATTTCTGGGGATTCAATGTTTTTTGATCCTCCAAAACACATAAATAATTAACATATGTTAATTGGGGAGTGGTATCTTATGAGTCTCGTAGACCTAACATCTATGGCTGAACCACAAACGCAGCTTAAAAAAGAAATAAATGACCGGTTAAAAAAACTAAGAGACGAATTATCAGATTACTGCTTTCAATGTGCTAAATGCACCTCTGGTTGTGAAGCACATAAACTACTAGAGCTTGAGCCGCATAAAATAGTAGCACTGTTGAAACGTGGTCTCATTGATGAAATGGTTAACTCAGATGTCATCTGGACGTGTATGAGTTGTTTTAAATGCCGTGAACGATGCCCGCAAAAAGTAGCACCTGTAGAAATCTTATTCGCTTTAAAAAACCTAGCTGTAGCTACTGGTAAACAACTACCAGGTAACTATACAAGCTGGTTGCAATCTGTGCTATCAATTGGTCTTTTACAAGATGTCAAAAGTGTTAACACAAAAGATAACAAAACAGTTACACGTTCTGATTTAGGGTTACCTGCAGTTTCTAAACCTGTTGATCCAAATAAGTTTCAGATGATGCTTTCAAAACTTGCTGTGGAGAAGGTTTAGGAGGTTGAAAGGAGTTATGAAATATGCTTTTTACCTGGGTTGTGTAATGCCTACAGAACAATATGCTTATGAGGTATCTATTAGAGAGGTTTTACCGAAACTTGATGTTGAACTTGTAGATCTCGAAGGTTTCAGCTGTTGCGGTGAACCTCTTAAAAGTGTTAATCAAATGTTAACTCTGTCTCTTTCTGCTCGTAACATAGCTATAGCTGAGAAAGAAGAATTAGATATCTTTGCACCATGTCCAATGTGTCATTTAGCGTTATCTGAGTCTAAACGTATCCTTGACTCGGATATACATATGCGCGAGCGTATTAACAAGTTTTTAGCTGATGAAGATCTTGTTTATAATGGTACAAGTGATGTTGTTCATACAGTGGATCTTTTACATGATATTGTGGGTTTAGAAAAAATTAAAAAACTTGTTAAAACTCCTTTGAAGGATTTGAAAATCGCTAGTCATTATGGTTGTCATACTATCCGTCCATCTGAAATTGGACGACCTGATGATTCTGAGAACCCTGAAAAAATGGATCGTATTTTAGAAGTGATCGGTGGTAAACCAGAGTATTATCCTGAGAAACTTGATTGTTGCGGTGGTCTTTTGAATGCTAATCTACCTGAGTCTGCTTTGACAAAGACTGGTCAAAAACTTAAAAGTGTTCAGGAGCAAGGTTTTGATGTTTTTGTAGATGTTTGTCCTTGGTGTCATCGTCAGTATGATAGTAAACAAGTTAAAGCTGGTGAGACTGTTGCAGCGAAACTTGAGATGCCTGTGTTTTATTTAACTCAGTTAATAGGTCTATCTTTTGGTATACCCAGTGAGAAACTAGGTGTTAATCTTAATCAGAGTCCTGTTGAAAAAATATCTATAGTAAGTAGGAGGTAGGTATAGGATGGCGAAGAAGATCGGTGTTTTTGTCTGTCATTGTGGTGTTAATATCGCTGCTACTGTTGATGTTAAAAAAGTTGTTGATTATGCTAAAACACTTGATGATGTAGTGGTTAGTAAGGACTATAAATATATGTGTTCTAATGTTGGTGCTAATCTTATTAAGGATTCTATTAAGAAATATAAACTTGATAGTGTAGTTATTGCTTGTTGTAGCCCGCGTATGCATGAGCATACTTTTCAAGGTGTTGTAGAAAAGGGTGGTATTAATGCTTTTAATCTTGAAATCGCTAATATCCGTGAGCAGTGTAGCTGGGTTCATGATGATAAAGAACGTGCTACTGAAAAAGCAAAGGCATTGGTACGAGGTGCTATTTCAAAGGCGAGGTTGTTAGAACCTATCCAGACTTCAAAGATTAAAGTTACTCCTGCTGCTCTTGTAGTTGGTGGTGGTGTAACAGGTATACAGTCTGCTCTTGATCTTGCTGAGGAGGGTTATAAGGTTTATCTTGTGGAGAAGACACCTAGTATTGGTGGACGTATGGCTCAACTTGATAAAACGTTTCCAACTCTTGACTGCAGTAGCTGTATTCTTACACCTAAGATGATGGAGGTTGCTAATCATCCAAATATAGAGTTACTAACTTATTCCGAAGTTGTTACTGTTGAAGGTAGTATTGGTAACTATAAAATAAAGGTGAAGAAAAAAGCACGTTTCGTTGATATGGATAAATGCACAGGCTGCGGTGACTGTATGAATGCTTGCCGTATGAAAGATCGTATTCCTAGTGAGTTTGATGAGGGTATCGGTAAACGTAGCGCTATTTATATCCCGTTTCCTCAGGCGATTCCTTTGAAAGCTGTTATGGATAAGGATCATTGTCTTATGCTTACACGTGGGAAATGCGGTGATCATCCATTATGTGTCGAAGCATGTGAAGCAGATGCTATAGATTTTAAACAGAAAGACGAAGAAATAGAATTAAACGTTGGTGTCATTATTGTAGCTACAGGTTATGATATGTTAGATCCAAGTAGTATCTATGAATACGGGTATGTTCATTCATCTAATGTGATTACAACCCTGCAGATGGAGCGTTTAATTAGTTCATCTGGCCCCACTGGTGGAGAAATCATTTGTCCTTCTAATGGTGAAAAACCAAAAAGTATCACGTACATTCTTTGTGTTGGTTCTCGTGATGAAACACAATGCACCTGGTGTTGCCGTATCGGTTGTATGAGTGCTCTTAAACACGTGTATCTTTTAAAAGAAAAACTTGGTGACACTGTTGAAATCAATGTCTGCTACACAGATATACGTAGCTTCGGGAAAGGATATGAAGAGTTTTATCGTAAAATCCGTGGTATGAGTAATACTAATTTCTTCCGTGGCCGCCCATCTGAAGTAAAAGTTTATCCTGATAAAATAACCATTGATGTCTTTGATACTATGACAAATAAATTATTTGAAATCAACACAGATCTCGTAGTTCTCGTACCTGCATTAGTCCCCCGGATAGACGCGGATGATTTAGCTCGTACTCTTCATATTTCTCAAGGTAGCGATGGTTTCTACCTTGAAGCTCATCCTAAACTTAGACCCGTGGATACATTCACTGGTGGCGTTTTTATCGCAGGTTGTTGTCAAGCACCAAAAGACATACAAGATAGTGTAGCTCAGGCTAGCGGTGCCGCTGCAAGAGCTGCAGATATCCTTAGTAAAAAAGAACTTGAAACTGAACCACTTATTTCTTATGTTGATGAAGAACTATGCAGCGGATGTAGTACCTGTATCTCTGTTTGTGCATATAATGCTATAGAGCTCGTTAAAGAAAACGATGGAAGTATACATGCTAAGGTAAACGAAGCGCTTTGCATGGGTTGCGGAGCATGTGTAGCTGCTTGTCCATCTGGTGCTATGCAACAACGCGGGTTCAAAGATAAACAAATACTACCGATGATTAATGAAATATCATAAAAAAACATGTTTATTTTAATGATAAAAATTAAAAACACAAAATTTTATTAATAATTGTATATATATTAGTATTGATGAAAAGAACACTCATCAGTATAATAATATTTACTATATTTTTACTAGCAAGTTTATTTTCAGTAGAAGGTATGAAATCACAGAATATCAATGTTAACGCTATTCAAACTTGGACCGTTGATAATGAAGGCGACGGAGATTTTAAACAAATTCAACAAGCTATAAATAAAGCAAACCCAGGGGATATAATAGAGGTGTATAGTGGAATCTATAAAGAACATATAAAGATTAATAAACAAATAATTTTAAAAGGAATATCAACTGAACTAGGTGCAGGAGAAGACTCAGGAAAACCAATTATTGATGGCAATCATTTTGGTGACGTTATGGAAATTAACGCAGATGGTTGCGCTGTATCAAATTTTAGAATCCAAAACAGTGGAAGAACATATAGCATGAAAAAAGGTATTAAAATTACTTCAAATAACTGTAGAATAATCAATAATACACTGCAAAATAATTTTGTTGGAATTGGTTTATCTAATACTAAAAACTGTGTTGTTGCAGAAAATATCTTGTTTTATAATATCTTTGGAATATATGCTACTAAACCAAATAACTGCACGATTAGTAATAACTCTCTATTCAACACAGGATTAATATTCTCAGCAACAGCCGATCAACTTCTGACAAATACTATAAAAAATAATAAAGTGAACAATAAAACCTTTTATCTGTATATAAACAAAAACGATACAACCATCTCAAATGCTGATGCTGGACAAGTTGAAGTGATAAATTGTAACAATGTAACAATTGAAAACCTAAATATACATGATACCTCAATTGGGCTTATCACCAGCTATTGCTCAAATCTAAAAATAAAAAATAATACATTTGAAAATATACACCGTGGTGGAATCTCACTACATGGAAATAATTGTGAAGTCTTTAATAACACATTTAGGAATTGTAGCTATGGATGTTATCTAGAAGGTGGTGAAAACTTCTATATACATCACAACAACTTCATCAAAGTTTTTAAACATGATCAACCTTGTATTTCTTGGATAAAAAAACATCAGACATTTATGGAATCAAAAAATATTATCTTTGATAAAAACTATTGGGATGACTGGATAGGGTTAAAAATACCAAGTATGCGATGGATGCCTAAGATTATCCCTGGTTTCCGGACATATACTCATAAATGGTTAAATATTTTTCCAATTTTTGAATTTGATATGCATCCAGCATTAGAACCATACTAAAATAAACACCATTAATTTTTTTATTCTGGATTACTCAGCCGCCCTATGAATAGTATGCTACCTATATCTTTGTGTAGTATTAAGAAAATAAAAGGATGATCAGCGTTAAACTCTATAGGTTCAGGACCCACTGCAGTAAGACTCATGTGAACAGATGTAGCTGCAGCTGCTTCTGTTCCTTCTTCATTCACCTCAATGAATGCTTTATGTTTTACTTTTTCAATAAAAAGATCTTTTCTACCAGTCATACCTGAGAAATCAGCTTTTGCTGTACTAAAAGGAGTAATCATTCCCATATTCATTAGATATTTTTTCAGACTATATTCTGTCTCAAGTTTGAATTTTGGAAGTATAACCTTTACTTCTCTCTTTGTCATAGAGTTTATCCATTTAGACAAATTATCTCTGTTAAGTATTTTTTCAACAATTGAAATATTATTTTCTTTTGGTAACAGTATTATCATTGAAAGCTTATCACCTTTGTATGGTAGTTCAAGTATCTGTAAATCATCTGTTTCAGTATAGTTAAATTCAAGATCTGACTTGGAGAAAGTCATCATTGGCACACTAACAGTTGTACCATCTAATAATTCAAAATCTCTATTCGTGGTAAGATCTTTATCAAACTGGTTTAACCAATCACCTTTGAAATAAATAGCGTTTGTAAGAATCATAGCAAGATACTTATGGATATCTTCTTTTGTGATTAGATCCTTTATTTTACCACCAGTATTTTTTTCAATCCATTGATTAATTATTTCAGCTGCTTTTTCAGGGTTACTAAAGTCAACCTCGGTTGTTTTACCCATGTAATAGTTTTCAATAAATCTTAGATATTCTTCTAGGAAGGGATAGCCTTGTCTTATCCATAGAGCATTAGCGGTATTCAATGTATATTCTTTGTTTATATTCAAAAGATTGTAGATCCGTCCGAAAGAACAGAGGGTAACTGTGTCGTTTTGTGGGAAACCCAGAACATTATACATTTCATCAGCGGTTTCGTTACGTGCTCCTTCGTATGTCATCGCAAGTGCAACGAAGATACTGTATGGTGAGAAAAAAATATTATCTGTGTTATCTGTGATGAGTTGATTATACATTCTGAAAGAAAAATTATTAATCAAATTGGAGAGATTTGTAACGCTTTCATTGGTTGCATATGTATCAACTGCTCGTGGTTGAGCGCTAACATTTGAAGAAGAAAAAAACCCTATGTAGAAGATACTAGTTAAAACTAATGCTGTTAAGGCACCTGCGGTTATAATACTGGTAACTTTATTCATGATACTCCTCTCGTTTTATTGTTAAGTCAGAATTAGTATATAAATGCTGGTAATATGTTTGGTGAAAACCAAACGATGTTTTTTTAGGCAATATTGTTATAAAATCAAAAATGTTATACAAAAAAATTGGAAGAGATGACTTCTGTACGAATAATTCTATCAAAATATTTTGAAATACTTGAAGAAAACATCCCTGCGAAGTATCAGAATTGTAAATATATACCTGTTGAGTTTAACACAGATAATTCATTAAAGATTCTCTGGGAGAAACATGATTCTGCTCTTAAAAACATAAAACTAAGTGAAGTGAAACCTGAGCAATCTCTTCTTGATTTAAAAATTGAGATAGCTAATCGTATTTTTCAAAATTGTTGTTTTTGTGAACGTAGATGTAATGTAGATCGTAGAGAACAATCTGGTAACTGTGGTGTAAAACAACCTGGTGTAGCATCTGAGTTTCTCCATATAGGGGAGGAGAGTGTATTGGTTCCTTCTCATACAATATTTTTTAGTGGTTGTACTTTTCATTGTGTTTTTTGTCAAAACTGGGATATCAGTCAGTTTAACACTGGTTTATACGTTGAACCTTTGAAACTAGCAAGTGTTATAGCTGAACGTAAAGCTCAGGGTTCTAGGAATGTTAACTGGGTTGGTGGTGATCCAACTCCTAATGTATTATATATCCTTCAGACTCTTAAAGAGTTAAATGTTAATATCCCTCAGGTTTGGAATTCTAACATGTATTGTTCTGTTGAAACTATGAAACTGCTCCAGGGTGTAATTGATGTTTATCTCACTGATTTTAAATACGGGAACGATAGATGCGCTAAGCGTTTATCTAAAGTGGAAAATTACCTAAGAATAGTTGAAAGGAATCATAAAACCGCTTATAGTAATGGTGAGGTTATAGTTCGTCATCTTGTTATGCCTAATCATGTAGAATGTTGTTCAAAACCTATTATACGATGGATTTCTGAAAACATCCCAGAATGTGTGGTCAACATTATGGCTCAGTATAGACCTGAGTATCATGCATATGAGTATGATGATATCTCAAGACATGTATCAGCTGAAGAAGTTTTAGAGGTTAAAGAATACGCTGATGAATTAAACATACATCAAATATAGGAGACTATACTATAGAATGTAAAAGATAGTAAAGAAAAGAGGAAACAAGAGGGGAAATACCAGTGCTTTCTGACGTGTGCTAATTTTTTTTTTATCTATCCA
This sequence comes from Thermoplasmata archaeon, assembly GCA_003651045.1. GTDB lineage: Archaea > Thermoplasmatota > E2 > DHVEG-1 > DHVEG-1 > B24-G9. The sequence continues at coordinate 8,925 of QMTJ01000012.1, forward strand.
GTATTATCATTGAAACGTAATAGCCATATTAACTGTGGAAAATAATATTTCAATATGTTTTCAAAGAATAATACTGTTCTTGTTCTAGGCATGGTAACAGATAATGTACCGTACTCGCTCCATATGCCTTTTTCGTCTTTAACTCGTGCTTTGATAATGTATGAACCCTTCGTTGTCCATTTATGAGTAACTGTTACTGTAGAACCACTACTCCAACCTGAAGCAGGTGGTGTTGGTTCTATTACATTTCCATCTCCAAAATCTATCTCTAACGCTATAAGGTTATCACCGTCTGGGTCGCTAATAGTGAATGTGTAATCATATTCTTCACCTGTTTTCCCATGTGTCTCACCAGCTATCACTGGTGGACTTGGTGGTTGGTTTCCTCCAGTGGATATCGTCACCATCAAGGGATCTGACCAGACACTTTCGATACCATTTTCATCTTTTGCTTTTACTCTTACTGAGTAATTTCCTTCTTCGTTCCATGAGTGATTCATGCAGACTGTTTCACCAGAATTGTAGAAACTAGTCCATTCATCGATGCTGTAGTCTCCATCCCAGTCCCAGCCGTATTGTATTTTGTCACCTTCTAAATCAATTGATATAGAACAATATGTATATATTTTACCTGTTTCACCAGTTGTTGGACCTGATGGTGTGTTGGGTTTAACAGGGGCACCAGGTACAGAATACGTGGTGTCTAAAAGTTCGCAGTATATTGAGATAAAATCAAACCACTGATCTGGAACAGATGGTGTAACTGCGGGGATTTTACCATTTAATAAAACAATGTTTGAAACCACAGGTGCATAGAAAATAGTTAATTTTCCATTATGAACCTCTACTTTAAAAGCATCATATGTTCCAGCTTTAACAGAAATAGTTTCTGAACTTGTACAACTTGCAGATCCACCAGGTATAACCACATGATACGTATATGAGGTATCATCAGGTAAATGAATATCAACTGTTACTGTTGATGAAGGATAACTCCATTCTTTACCAACAAATAATGGAAATTCTATGAAAGTAAAAGCTGGTTCAAAACTCATGTTTATTTCTGCCTTTAAACCAGGTTCAACGGTTGGTATTATCTCCATGTTAACTTCTTTTACACCAAGAGTACCCCGTTCAACTTCCTCTGTCCCCCTAATTAAACATTTCTTCAAGTTTATAACATGAGAGTCATGATCAAATTTTACCATGGCTTTACCTTCAAATTCTAAAGTATATGAATCACATCCCACGTGAACAACAGTAAACTTTACTTCTATTATAGTTAGATAAAAAATCATGTCCTCACTTGGAGTAAAAATCATCTTTTGCTCTATTAGATAAGTCCAGCTATCATCAACATGCCATGTTGGTAACTCAGCTTCATCGTTATTATTTGTAGTTAACGTTTTTGAAGGATTTTTAATGTTCACATTTGTTGCACTAACTGAGAAGGTGAACATCAGCAGCGTACCGACTAAAAAACATATTATTTTTTTATTCATCCTTTTTCAACCCCCAAAACAATTTTTTTTAGTTTAACTATATTAAATATCTTTTAATATATAAATATTACGTGAATGAAGGTGTGAATATAGTCGTTTTTAACTAGAGCTTTGCTGTCCTCTAACTTTATTTTTTAGTACACTAAAATAGTAGGTTGAATATGTAACCGAGGAGTATTATCTGAGGTACGGTGATAATTGGTAGCCATATTGCTGCTTTTTTACCAATATTGCTCCAAATCAATCCTATTTCTGTGTAATCAGTAGCTACACCAGCCATGAGAAAAATAAAACTGTTCCCAAAGGCTTTTGTCTGGCTGTATATTTCAAAAGCAAGTGGTGAACTTCCTTCAGAGCAGACTTCAATAATAGTTGCAAAAACTAGAGTGAGTATTAACCCTGCTAGAGTAGGTCCCATGTAGTTCATGAATAGATCATGTGGGATATATGCTCTTGCGAATGCTGCCATGAACATACCAACGATAAGCCACCACATAACCGTTTTAGTAAGACTCCATGATCCTTTGAATGTTCCTATCATTGCTTTTTTTATGTTTCCAGATGTGAACTTAAATTCTCTCCATCTCCTCTTTACATCTTTTATTATAGAAAAATCAGTTAGAACTGGTTTATCTTCCCCTTGTATACAATGCCTGCATTCTATCATTCCTTTACGTTCTAAAACTTGGTAGATTAAACCTGTGGTGGTTGCAATTAGTAGAGCAGAAAATACTATTAATGCTGCTTTAATTCCAAAAAAACCGAATAGCAGGATGGTGATAGGTAGGTTAGCCCAAGGTGATGCTAGTAAAAATGCGATCACTGAAGATGTATTAGCTCCTTTTTTATAGAGTTCAATTGCGATAGCTAGTATACCATGGGAGCAGGTGCTCATGAGGAATCCAAATATTATTGAGTAAATTATTGTTCTTTTACGATGACGTGATAAATATTTTTCAATATATTCCCGTGGTATGAAGTAATCAATAATCCCGCCGATAAGGAAACCAATGAGTATAGCCCACCAGATTAATTTTAGATAATCAATAAATGCCTCTTGAAATGGTTTAAGATACTCAATAAAATAACTAAGAATAATAAATATGACTGTTACCATGGCAATTATATATAGTTTCTCTTTATACCATGGTGTGTTTTTTCTAGCTGCACAGCTAGGGCAATATTTTTTCATCTGTGATTCCATGTTGTTCTTCATATTTTTTAATGCAGTGTTCACTGCAGAAATAATGACTGTGGGCAGGTATTGTACCTTTTATCCCACATATAGGGTCGATTTTGTTCATTTTTAAAACAAGTTGTTATGAAGGATATAGGTTGTTATAATATTTTGCTGTTTTTTTACCCGCTCATATAGAATATATCAAAATATATATTTAAAGATATATTACAATGTATTTTTTTAGTATCCTTCTCACTCTAAAATACCCTATACAATTTTTACAACATGTAACCCGTGTTCCAACAGCGGTTTCAATCTTAATCAAATTAGATCTTTTTACCCTCCTGTTACAAGATGGACAATTTTGAAACCGTGAAAACAACATCCAAGTAGTGTAATAGATTTTTTACTATTTCAAAATTTCAAAAAAACCTTTTTAAAATAAGTTTATCGTTAAAACTCTCACCTAAAAATATCGACAGTTGTCTACATATTTTAAGGCAAAATTTTTATATCGATAATTACATGAAGTATAATTGGAGCGGATAAGCAATACCCTTTTCTGAAGTCTCCTCACCGGACTTCTTCATCAAATAAAAAAAAGATTGCTTATTCCTACTCCTCAAAATTTTTTAAAAATATAGAAGAAATAAGTTTTAACGCCTCCATTTTACATTTCTTCAGTTACGTACTTTCGCCTTTAACGTCTCAATCCAAGAAGGAAGACCCTCAACTGTCCGAATCATAGAATATTTAGCAAAAACCTCTCTAAAACGTGTGTCGCAACTAACACGTCCTTCAAGATTTTTCTTAATCATATAACAAAGAAAACCGCCTTTTCTATCCCAATCTGTCAAAATTATCACACGTCTACATTCACTTGCAACTTTATCACAAAAATCAATAATAGAAACCCCTGTATTTATAGTTATAATTACTCCTTTTATTTCAAGTCGCCTGAGAGCATCAATGTCTTTGTCACCTTCGACAATAATAGGAGTTTGTTTATTTTCCTCCTGAAGCTCAGATAATGTTTTTTCAAGATACTCTAGGGATTTCTTATAATTCATCTAGTGATCCTCTTAATTTATCAGAAACAAAATCCATAGGTACCCCTTTAATGAGAAGTGTTTTTTCTCTATTCCGTCTACCTGATACAATGAATACATCATTAACAGGTTTATCAAAAAACTCTGCAACTGTTTTTATAACTTCTTTATTTGCTTTGTCATCTTTAGCAGGTGAACAAACCTTTATTTGTATACATTTACGCCAGCTATCCAATCCTGCAGGGAACATA
>QMTJ01000013.1 GCA_003651045.1 Thermoplasmata archaeon
TTATCAGTATCCAAACCATTTTCAACAATTTCGAGATACCATTTTGATTCTATTTTCATCTCTCCAAAATAAGGATCATCATATAGATATGAAGTTTCACCAATCTCCTTTAATTTAATAAGTGTGACTTTATCGTAATATATAGAGTCACTATATTTGTATTCATAAATTTTATCTTTGTTTTTTTCCAAATCTTCTGGAATTGTATAGTTTTCAAATTTTAGTTCTATTGCTTCTATCCAACCAAAGCCGTCAACGAAGACTTTTTCCGATAATGATACCACTGTATAATTATTATCAAGAAGTAGCACTTTATCGCCTAATGTGAGATTCTTTGGTATCCAATGGCTAGTTGTTTTCCCCTCTTCATCCCCCTCTATAAATGTCCTAGTAGATATATTTATTTTATCTTCTGAATTATCTTTTAAGTCAGTTTGTATGTAGGTATAATTATCTATTTTCCTATAGCTGTATAGAAATTCCGATTCTTTATCATAGTTCCATGATGGGTATTTATCATTGGTGTAATGGAGTTCATAGTTCCATTTAAGGGTCATTCCATCATAGGGAATTTCAATATCAGCACCCCTAACTGTGTTTGACAATATGAACAAAAGCATCAACCCGATAATAAAATGTCTTCTCATCCTCTCTCCATTAAGCTTTATATTACTGTAACATTTCATACATTTAAAAATTTATCCATAGTAATTTGAAATTTTAAATGAACAGTAATTATAATAATAGACTTCCCTACTAAAGATCATCTCTTTTAATCCTATATAGTGTATTTTTCCTACAAAGTTTTTTTTGCTTATTATATTTCTTCCATATCATTGCCTTTACAATAGGGAGGAATAACTTTGTTGTGCATCCCCGTCATCCCAAAAGATGTAATGGGATGCACAATATATCGTATTTATCCACCTAACTTCGCAGTACCTTTAGAGAGAACATATTTAAGATAATGCTGTCTTTGGGAATTGATATAGGGAATGTTTCTTTCCTGTTGTATCTTCCCAACTTATAATATGAACTAGTCTAGTGTCTGAAATGAAAGAAATTAAGAAATTTGAAAGATTAAAACTTGGAAAGCATTATAAAGTTGAGAATAGAGAAGATGAAAAAGATAGATTTATCTGTCAAGTAGTAAAAAAGAATACCACTGATTCAATAAAAGGGTTCATTGTTAAGATATTAAAGGGTTCTAATCTGGAAGAGGGAAATAATATCAAAGTATCTTTTATAGAGTTTAGAAAATACAAATGGTTTGAACTTACTGAAGATGAAGCTGTGATTGAAATGCTTTAACTGAGTTTTTGAATCCCTCATTTTATTGCTATATGTAGACTAAAATGGCTTAAAACCATATTTTAGTATGTCAAAACCTATACTTTTCATTACTAAAATCTGTTTTACGTCATTTTATACTGTATATGCTAAAAAAATACCTATTTTTTTGCTATATATAGCATAGGTTAAAAACCCAATATTTTGGATATTTCAACCTACCAAATGATTCACTTGTTAGACGATATTTAATAAAAATCATCCATAAAGATTGCTATAAAAATGTGACATATCAATAGTATAAGTATTCTTTATATCTCTATACTATCCATCACTCTATCATATATCTTTTTCAAATCCTCCTCAGATTGATAGTTATAATGCATAAGGTCGACATCACCTTTCAATGAATGCCCCATAAGAATCTTCTTGATAGATGTTGATCCACCTCGTCTATCCCATTCTTGTGAAAAGAATTTACGTAAATCTTTAACTTGAATAGGAGCATCTTTAAATTTCCTCTCAATCCATTTCTGTGGGAACAATTCTTTTAGTCTACTATGATTAAAATAACCAAGGTACTCTATCAGAACCTCTTTAGTATACTCTGTAAAAAAGGATATCCTGCTTTTCTTTGTCTTTGTAGATTGCCCATTCTTGGGATTATGATTTATATGAACTATCCTATCTTCCAAATTAATATCCTCTACTTTCAGTTGATATAACTCTTCAGCTCTCATACCCGAGTCAGCACCAAGTAAAATCAGAGCTTTAAACCGAGGAAAATGTTCACAATTTTTAAAATATTTTAGAGTACATACAATGTCATCTTTTGATATATTCTTTGGATAATAATTAGGCTCAGGTGGTAGCTTTATTTCATCAGTCCAAGGTACTTTTAGATATCTTAAAAACTTCAAAATCTGATACGACTCTTTCCTATAAGAGGACACAGAATAACTATCTTTTATTCTACTAAAATACGCTATAGTATTTGATTTGTTAATAATGTTATTTACATTGGTAAGGTATCTTCTGATATATCTATTTACTTCATACAGATGTCTATTTGATATTCCTTTTAACTTAATGATATCTAAATATTCTTGAACCTTGTTTTCACCTATATATAGACTCCTTGGCATGGAGGAGGCCTCGGGTTCAAATCCCGACAAGTCCATACCCATTTATATGAGGAAATTCTTTTAAGAGAGATTTTTTCTTCGTCTCTCGGATTTAACCGAAATAAAAGATTTTTAGGTGGTTAAAGGATCGGGTTTTAATAAAAAAACCATAAATTTTCTTTGACATGTATATTCAATATAAAAATTAGAAATACATGTGGCTTAGAGATGAGGAATATTTTTTCAAGTTTTTATTACAAAAAAATGAGGATTTAATTTTGAAAAAATAATAATAAATTTTATATACAAAAATCTTAAATATGGGGTTTTATGTTATTACCTTTACTATAATATTTAATTAAGAGTATGATTAATATGATGCGGACTAAAGTTGTTAATGACTCTACTGATTTAATACCGCTATTAAGAGCTTTTGATACTAAAGTGAAAAAAGAAGTTTTTAATGAACTCCTTGTAGATTGGAAGCCTATGAGTGAGATAATAGAAAAGTATGGGGAGGAGGGTGCTGAGGCACTTGAGTATTTTGATAAAATGAAACTTGTTGAAACTAAATGGACTACACCTGAGGAGGGAATTAATGGTAAGCCGCAGAAAAAATATCGTTCTTATTATTCTGCTTTTAACATAAACATTAGTTGTCCTGTTAACGAGATTAGTGAAATTTTCACTGTAGCATCACTTAATGCAAATGAGTTTAAAGAACTTGAGAAAAAGATTTATGATTTTGTTGGTGAAGATGGGAAGTTCAGTAGCATGGTTGCTGAGAATTTTAATCTTTCGAACCTTGCTTTAAAGGGTCTGGTTAAACGATCTAACAAGTTTTGTTATAAAGGTTTAAAACTTAGTAGGAAAGAATAAATTTCTGTGTTTTAGGGGTTTTTAAAATAAATAAACTGTTTAAACTGATTTTGTATTCATGTTCATTGGTTTTATGGGGTTTGAATTAATAGTTGCTCAGGCGTTCTGGCTTATACTACCAGCGTATATTGCCAATGCTAGTGCTGTCTTAGTCGGTGGTGGTACCCCTATTGATTTTGGAAAAACTTGGAAGGATGGTCGACGTGTTTTTGGTGATGGTAAAACATGGCGTGGTTTTTTCGTTGGAGCTTATATTGGTATAACTTCTGGTTTTGGTTTGTCTGTAGCTGCTAAATATATCAACATGAGTGATTTTGCTTTTATAGGGTTAAATGATTTCACTGGTTTCCCATGGATGATTCCTATTGTTTCTTCAATTTGTTTTGGAGCTTTGTTAGGTGACATCATTGAAAGTTTTTTTAAAAGACGTATTGGTAAAAACCGTGGTGAGGACTGGATTCCATTTGATCAACTTGATTTTGTATTGGGTATGCTTTTTTTTAGTTTACTTATATCGAGTTTATTACAAATATTTGGTTTAACAACCTATAATTGGTTTTTTAAAAGTTTCACTATTTGGCATATCTTGTTTTTATTGTTTGTTACACCTTTCTTTCATTTTTTCGCAAATTTTTTACATAAAAAAGTTAAAAACTAGAGAATCCGATGTTAAATAAAATATTTAAGGAAGAGTTGGTTTTAATTATTTTTTTAGACAAAAAAATTGAAGTGAAAGGGAAAAATTAGAATGAGAAATACTCAGAAAATATCTATGAACGAAGAATTACGAAGATGGATTAAGGAAACACAGCATGATATTAAAATACGTAAGGAAAAAAAGAAAAATGAACCTGTTAAGAAACCAGAGGGAAAATGTGAGATATGTGGCGAGAAAAAAGCTGAACATGTTTGTTTGAAATGTGGTAGAGCTGTTTGTAAATCATGTTATTTTAAGATTATAGGTATCTGTAAAAAGTGTGTTCCACCTGAGATTGCTAGTAAATGGGATGGAAGTAAACCTGATTGGGAGAAAAAACTTGGTGTTGAATGGATAGGTTAGGTAGTTGTTTAGTTTTTCTTCTCTTTTTTTAGTCTTTGTCCTTCTAAATATAATGCCAGCATTGACCTTGCAGTTCTCCAACTGGATGGGTAAATTGGTACTCCTGCTGATTTTAGATCCCATACTAGGTCTTCGAATTCTCTTCCACCTACCCATGTGGCTAGTATAGGTTTTCTATATGCCTCATGTAGTTTACGTTCACGTATCATTTTTAGTATCGCTCCTGTGAATTCTCTTGGACGTGCGTATCCACCGTGTACGCTTGCTACGATTACTCCATCGATGTTTGGATCTTCTAACAGTATCCTGGTGCATGCTTCGTATCTGTAGAATCCTGCATCTGCAACGAGATCAACAGGGTTATTTGGTTTAACGAGGTCTGGTAGGATTCTATCGATTTTTTTATAGGTTTCTTTTGACAACTTGGGTATAGTGAGACCGTTTGCTTCACAGGCATCTGTAAGTAGTATCCCTAGTCCTCCACCATTTGTTATAATACCTATACGGTTACCCTGTGCTGGTGGTTGACCAGCGAGTGCCCTAGCCATGTCAAAGAGTTCAACGATGTCTCTACAACGTATACCTCCTGCTTGTTTTATCGCAGCGCTATAGATTTCATCACTACCAGCCATACTACCAGTATGTGATGCTGTTGCACGTGCTCCTGCCTTACTTCTACCAGCTTTTACAACTAGGACTGGTTTGTTACATTTTTTAATAGCATTCATAAAAGCCCGTCCATCTTTTACACTCTCAATATATAAACCTATAACTTTGGTCTCAGAGTCCTCAGCGAAATATTCAATTAAATCGTCATCATCAATATCGATTTTGTTACCTACACCAATTATCTTTGAAACACCTACAAACTCGCTATTAGCAAGATAAATCATTCCTATTCCAAGAGCGCCACTTTGACTGATCAATGCAAGGTTACCCTTCCGTGGTACTCCATAAACAAAAGAAGCGTCAAGGTTATCTGAAGCATTTTTAAAACCCATTGTGTTTGGTCCAAGTACACGCATACGTACTTTTGAATTTTTAATAATCCTTTTTAGTTCATCTTCTAGTTCATGGTTCCCTGCCTCACTGAACCCCGAGGAGATAATTATCACGTTTTTCACTTTTTTCTGTACACATTCACGTAGAATCTGAGGAACAATAGGTGCTGGGACAGAAATTATAACTAAATCAATCTCATCAGGAACATCACCAATTTTTCTGTAACATTTAAGCCCAAGGATTTCTTTCTCCCTGAGATTTATAGGGTATATTTTACATTCATAATCTGAAATTAGAAGATTTTTCAACGCAGCATTACCAATCTTCCTTGAATCCCTAGATGCCCCTACAACCGCTATACTCCTAGGTTTAAAAAATGTTTCAAGCTCGTGTTTCATAAAACATCACAACACCAAATACACAACATCATCAAAGACTTCATTTTTTCCCATATAAAATACTGAAACACATAATTGTCAATCAATTATATAAAACTCATAGTTCAAAAACAGTCGAAAAATATTTTAACAATATTTATCTTAAATTAAATTTAAGACAAAAAAAACAATGCATAATACTTCTCATCTAAAAGTTATACTAATACTTTTCATATGCATCAATATCTCATTTAGTGTATCAGCTAAAACCTTTAACAACTCAAATCATACTTGGGAAACTAGATTAAAAGAAATAGATATCAATATTCTATCGTTTGCAAACAATGACAGAGAAATGCTATATAATAACACCTATCAAAAACTAAGAAATTTTTTTATAAACTGTACAACACCCTATGAGTTCTATAATAGAATAAACATGAGTATTTTAGAAAAAAATACTATTAACCCCTGGCAACATGATTGTTATGGTTTTGATCTATCAAGGATTGTAGATACCGTAGTTAATAAGAAAAAACCTATTTTATGGTGTCATCAACAAGCTATATTATTCGCTGCTGGTGTAAAAGCAGTTTTTAGTCACTATGATGAGGATAAAAAACAATTTGTTTTAAACAAAAATTGTGGAGAGTTTAAAATAGAGATATGGCGTAGTCTCAGCCTCATACGTCCAGTGTTCCCCTATCGCTCACATGTTCAACTAATCATCGATAAATGGAATGGAACAGATACATTCATCATTAACAACAAAACAGTAGATAAAATAGAAGTCGACACATCTGAAAACGAGCCAATTAGAGAATGGCATAAAACAAACGAATGTCTCATATATCCTTTTTTCCCAGCGAAGCTAAACTCAATAATGTTTACAAGTTAGAAGTAATCAAATTTTTTTAAACACTTAATAGATGTTATGATGTATATCCTTGGAGATGGAATACTGGTAATATCTGTAAAGTAAGGTTTATATAGAATGTAATAAAAAAATAATTATTTGATGGAGAGTGGAAATGTAAAAATTGTTACAATATTGGTAAGTCTACCAATGTTTTTAACAATTTTTACTCCGATGATAGCTAGTGATAGGATATTCAGTAGCTCGGTTATGGATTATTTTGCAAAAAATTTTGCAAAAAAAATATGGTACATTAAAGCATCTTCACCATATGATTATGGGTTTAAAGTAGGAAAACTATTTCGTTTACCATATTTTTTACTTGAAAAAATCAATAGTTTAAATAGAAAAAACACCCATGCTTCAGAAGAAAGTTTTGAAGAACAAATTAAAAACATGGAAACATACTCCCCATTACTTCTTGAAGAATTAAAAGGTTTATCAGCTGGTTTAAACATTAAAATGAAAAAATTAATGACTTTATGCCATGTATTTGATTCTCTCACGGGTAAACAATGTACAGTAACATTATCCACAGGGAATGCTACAAAAAACCATGATACTTTTTTAACATTTAATGTCGATACAGAGGTTGATGATTATTTCAAAATTCTTTTTCTGCTATTTTTACGTGCCTTTACATACAAAATATGGGTTGCAGATATTACTTCTATGGATTATAAATATGCTTTTATAGGTATACCTATCCTTTATGAATGGCCTATCATAAACGAGGAGGGTTTATCTTTTGCTGCAACCGGGTTGATTTTAACAGATAACAAATCAAGATACATCGATGAAGGACCAGGTATGTCAACTTATATGCTTGAGAGATTAACAATGATGACTTGTAAAAATGTTTCAGAAGTAGCTGAGTTATGGAAACGAACAGAACGCGCCTCTGGCACCTATTCAAAATGGCCGCATTTCTGGGATAACTCTATGCCTGTGTGGTGTGATAGAGAAGGAGGGATTCTATCAATTGAACAAACTCATAACTATATTATAACTGTTTTTGGTAATTCCACTGAAATCACAGGGGCACCTGAGGGGATTCTATGGCATGCAAATCATCATCAATGGCTTAATCCAAATTTAACAGGATCAATACAACCACAAGAGTATATATCCTCCATGTACAGAGCAGATAGAGCCTATGATCTTTTAATAGAAAACTATGGTAATATAACACTTGATGTCTGTAAAAACATTACACGTGATTACCAAGGGGGAAGTAAAAAAGACAGTGGAGACTCCCGTGATATATGTAAATACCCTGACAAGGAAGAACCTGGAATAACTGCCTTTGCATGGATTATACATCCTCAAGATTATTCTGTTTATTTAACACATACTATACCATCTAACTCAAAATATACAAAATATGATTTTTCAGAAATATTCTCAAAATAGAAAAAAAGAGTTTATAGATAATGTTTCATAATCTCTACAACTTCAGAACTATTTTTAGCAGATTTATACTCATTAAGAGGTTTTTCATTTAAAACCAAAAAATTAGGAGCCCATTTATAGAGGTTAAGTAAATCCATCGCATAATCCTGTTCACCAAGGATATAAAGTGAAGCAGCGAAAGCCTCTAATGTTGTAAGCTTGAATGGTTTACCATAGTTCACGGGATTCGCAGCTAAAAGAAACGGTAAAGCACGAGAATAATTTATTCTATCTAGATATTCAAAACTTGTATCAACAGTTTTCCATGAACAATCAAGAGCGAGTAAACCATTTCTCTCTGCAATTTTCAAATCCTCCCTGGACAGGCTTTTTTCAGCTAAAGGGTTTAACAAAACCAAGTTCCTAGGTAACCTTCTAATGTTTTTCTCAAGTTTTACAAAACCAAAACGAGCAAGCTTCCTAGCTGTACATTTACGAGGGTCATCCTCCCCTGTATGATAAACATACAACCTAATTCTGTGTTTCATTTTTCATCAACAAATAAATCAAAAACAAAATGACCTATACCTGGTGCATAAGATTTCACTTTTCTATATTTCAAAAGATACACCTTTCTATTATACCTAACAGCTACCTTTTGTACAACCTGCATAAGAACATCTGGTACAATTTTTTCAGAATATTTCTCATGAAAATGGATAAAACCAGTATTATTTCGGAGGGAATCAAAAGCAACAGTTAAAAAACCCTCTGTACCATCAATATAACCCATGATAACTCTATCAGCAACACCCCGTGGTGCGACTTTTTTATTATCGCCAAAAACTGGTTCAACAATATCTACCACATTATTTAATACAATATTTTGACATAGATAATCATATGCGACAGGGTTTTTTTCACAAGCGAAAATCTTCTTAGGTTTACTATAAACCGCCATTGGAATAGAAAAATAACCAATACCTGCAAACAAATCAACAACTACTTCATCTCTCCTGGATATATTTGCCATACGAATCCGTTCATCCATGTTACCAGAGGAAAACATAACCTTCTGAGGATCAAGTTTAAAATGGATACCATTCTCTTTGTGTATAGTCTCAGTATCTTTACAACCATAAACAACTTCTACATTTGGTTCTCTAAACTCTCCAGAAACACCACCGATGTCGTTCAAAACTGTTCTACATTTTAACACACTACTATAAACCCTTCCTATAACATCCTGGTATCTTAGCAATTCTTCATCTAGTTTCAATATTAACACGTCACCAATTTTCTCCCATTTACAGGGTAAACTATCAATCAAAAAACCTGGGATTTCATTGTTGAGTATTTTTTTAATGTTTTCAAATGGCTGCATCATCAATTTTCAAAAAAACTAAATAACTTGAATAACTATTAAAATCTTCATCCCTAAAAAATAGTTTTAACAGAGTCCCCCTTAGCAACCCTTTTTATCCTCATATATATTCATGTTTTTCAACAAAAAATGAATCTTTTTCCATATAAACCTCGTAAAAACCAGATAGCGATAATGCAAACAATTAAAAACACTTTAGATTCAAATAGAAATCTTGTATTTGAATCTGGCACTGGCTCTGGTAAAACTATTTGTTGCCTGACCTCAACCATTGAATATGCTCTTGAGAATAATAAAAAAATTATCTATACAACACGGACAAACGCACAACAACAACAAGTGATACATGAGTTAAGAATGATGCGTGATAAAAATAAGGAGTATAAAGATAAAATTTTTGGAGTAGGCATGCAAGGTAGAGCAAACATGTGCCTCCTCGCTAGGAATAATCCAGAGTTTAAACACGGGACATCTGAAGAACTTTCAAGGTTTTGCTCATATGAAAAGAAAAAAGCAAAATCCAATAATCCAAAAAAAGGGTGTACATATTATAGGAATTTCCTAGTGGATGATGAAAAAACTGCTAAAACTATTCAATGGGTTAAAGAACATCTTCCTACTGCAGAAGAATTCATTGAATACTGCGAACAAGAAAAACTATGCCCATATGAAATCAATAAATTGTTAATACGTGACTCCCCACTAGTTGTAGTACCATACATCTATGTTTTTGACCCCATAATACGTAACATGCTTTTCGACTGGCTATACGTTTCTGAAAAAGACATCATATTAGTTGTTGACGAAGCACATAATCTACCCAACTACATTAGAGACCTCTACTCTATCCAACTCACTACTTATATGCTAAACAACTCCTTATTAGAAACAGAAAAATATGGTGATCCTTCGATAGTCAACGGTCGCTTCACAGTCTCCAATTTATGTAAAACCTTAATAGAAATCATTAGAGACTTACGAGACACCTACGTCTACGGACTCCTTGAAAACAGTATACAATATGAAAACAATAGAAATATAGATGCTTTCCTCCCATCACATGAATTTGAAACAGAAATACTATCACGCTTATCAATCACTAGTAAAACATTACACGACATAATAAATGATTTAATCGCATTTGGTGAAAAAATCCAGGAATACCGCGAAAAAGAAGAAAAACTACCGCGATCCTATCTTCATAAACTCGGTGTATTCCTAGACACATGGGTTAACCTAGAAATGAATCAATATACTAAACTAATCGTAGATGCAAACAATGGTAAAAACCCACGAGTTGAAGCATACTGTCTAGATCCCTCTATTGGTACCAACATTATCAAAGAGTTTCATTCATCTATTCACATGTCAGGTACACTTGAACCCCTTGAAGAATACCGTGACTCTATAGGTTTAGATGCTGATACTGAATTAGTCGCTTATCCTTCTCCATTCCCCATGGAAAATAGAAGAATATTTTTTGTAAAGGATGTAACAACGAAATATGATGAAATATCACGTGATAAAAAAATCATCGACAAAATGAGCAGCTACATCACCAATATATGTAATACCTTCCCAAGGAATACTATGGTTTTTTTCCCTAGTTTTAATATTATGTCCATGTTCAGGAGAAATAGTGATCTAAAAAATATTCATCGATGTGTATTGTTTGAGGAACAAGAAATGTCTCAAATAGCTCTCATGGATCTTGTTTCTGAATTCAAAGAACATGGTTCTTTAGAAAACAATGGCGCTACTTTGTTCTCTGTAATGGGTGGACGTATAAGTGAGGGGATGGATTTCCCAGCTGAGCAACTAGAGATAGCTGTAATAGTAGGTATACCCTATCCTAAACCGACAGCTCGGCAACGGGGATTGCAAAGGTATTATGATCTTAAATTTAGAAAAGGCTGGGAATACACTGTCGAGGCGCCTACTGCTAGGAAAATGTTGCAGTCTATTGGAAGGCTGATACGTAATGAAAACGATAGAGGTGTTGCAATAATATTGGATAGACGTGCACCGCGTTTTAAAAAGTATATAAAAGATCTTGAGGAAACCAAGGATTTACTAAGGGATATTAAAAATTTTATATAAATAAATTTTTAAAAAATTATACACATGAAAAGAAAAATATTTTTATATTGTGTTATGTGATATATTATATAAGAATATGATAAAAACATGGTTATTTCTTATTTTTCTACTCTTGTTATTTCAACTAACTTTTTTTAGTTGCCATAACCCTGTGTTAAAAGCATATGAATTAAATAAATATAATTCGGTGGAGATTCCATTTGATCTGAATGTAGGTGATCTTCTTTTCTGTGATGTTAAACCAGATATTAAAAGCATAGCAGATAACTATAGATTACTACCACAGATAACCTCACTCCCGGGTTATGCAGATGACCATGTGGCGATGTATATTGGAGATAATAAATTTATTGAGGCAACACCATACCTGTATAGGCCTCTTAAAAACGAGTGGTTAGGTGTTATAATTACACCATATTGGTTTTTGAAACTATGGGCGACAAATATAACCTTTGCATACGTAGATACAGATCAAAAAACAAGAAACGCTGCAGTAGAATGGGCGAAAACACAAATTGGTAGACCATATGGAGAAAAAGGGTATCGTTGTGGGGAACTAATTTTTGAGGCATATAAACAACAAAATCTTGTATTAAATTTTACATGGCCTCCTGGTAGTAATATCTCATATAATGCAGATTATCCTTATTCACTTCTTAGAGCAGATCAACTTGTTTTATATTCTAATATTCCGCCAACGGCGAATATATCTAAAGAATTAGGATATCAATATGGGAATCAGACAATTTATTATTTTAGTGCCATTAACAGCAGTGACTTAGATGGGTTGATTATAAAATACATTTGGGATTTCGGCGATGGAACTAATCACACTGGTATAGAAGATTTTATAACCCATATATACGAAAGACCGGGGAAATACACAGTGACGCTTACTGTTGTAGACAATGCGGAGGCAACAGGTACAGAGACTACAACTGTTTTAATAAAACAAGAAGAAAACAATCCATCTGATAATGAAGATGAGGATAATATTGAACCGGACCAAAATCCATCAGATAATTCCGAAGAAAAAAATAGTTCTCAAGAAACAATAGAGGAAAAACCGTACCTAGGTTTACTAATATTAATCATTATGATTTTTGCTATATTCTTATCTATAATTTGTTTAATCTTGGTTATAAGAAAATAAAAAAATTATTTTATTTTGGTAAAAAATTGGGTATACCCTCCTCTATAGGGTAAACTTTGTTACATTTTTTACAAGTGAAACTACCTTTTATTATCTCCTCTTTATTTTCTTCTTCAACCCGTAGTTCTAAATCTCCTTTACAAACAGGGCAGCAGAGTATATCAA
>QMTJ01000014.1 GCA_003651045.1 Thermoplasmata archaeon
ATACTATAACACCATTTTTTTGTGCAATTAACCTACCTATTTCCTCAGCAACATCTAATGCATAATTAGATAAATTTTCATCTCCTGTGTCACTCCCACATATAGAAACTAGGTTTTTCATGAGAAAAAACAAATTTTTACACAGTTTTAATAGTTACCTATTTTTTTCCAAAAATAACCAAGTGTTTTAGTAAAAACACTTAAATCATTTAAGAATTATAGTTCAACAAAGGAGTTTTAACAAAATGAAAATATACGATACACCCAAAATGTGTAACAAAAAAAAGATTTTTTTACCTTTAAAAGGAGGTGTCTCTCATAGAAGGAAATCTTGATGAAACCTCGGTTATTTTAGTAAAAGACCTTACAAAAATATATAATGGTAAAAAAGCGGTAGATAATATTTCTTTCACTGTTAAGAAAGGAGAAATCTTTGGTTTCCTAGGTCCTAATGGTGCTGGTAAAACCACTACGATTAAATCAATTCTTGGTTTGATTAAGATCGACTCTGGTGAAATCAAGATAAACGATTTCGATATTAGAAAAGCTGAAAAAAACGCGAAGAAAAACATCGGATATTTACCTGAAAAAGTAGCTTTTTATGATAATCTAACTGCTTTACAGAATTTATTGTTTTATGCAAAAATTAAAAAGGTTTCAAAAGAAGAATGTTTATCGTTGTTAGAAGAGTTTGGTTTGGGAGATGTTATAAATAAAAAAGTTGGGACTTTTTCAAAGGGAATGGTTCAAAGACTAGGAATGATACGTGCAATCATGGGATGGCCTCTCGTTTTGATTTTAGATGAACCATCCAGTGGTTTAGATCCAAGAGGTGTTATACAGATTAGAAATAAAATCAAAGAATTAAATCAAAAAGGTTCAACTGTTTTTATCTCGTCACATATTCTTAGTGAGATACAGGAGATCTGTGACAGAGTTGGTATTATCAATAAAGGTGTTTTAGTTGCAAAAGATACTGTCACTGCTCTAAGTAAGAAACTTAATTTGAAACCTCAGATGAGTATTGAATTAGATGAAATATCAGATGAAATTATAAAATCAATCCATGATATAAAGGGTATTGATAAGATAGAAGTTAAAGAAAAAACTATTAACATTGTATGTGACTCAGAAACAAAAGCAAAGGTTATACTTACTATTGCAAAAGCTGGAGGTAACATAATTAATTTACAAACCCAGGAGCCTTCTCTAGAAGAAGTATTTATCAGATACACTGGCGGGGAGGTTTAATGCTAGATATTATCATAAATATTGCAAAAAAAGAATTCATAGATAACATACGTAATAAATGGATTATAATAATTACTATCCTTTTCATTAGTCTTACTTTACTCGCATCCTACGCTGGTTCCATTTATAGTGAAGGATGGCAGGATCTCGGCAGCACGATGTCAGTAATGGGTGGTCTTGTTAATTTTTTAATAACGATAATAGCTCTTATACTCGGTTACTCAGCGATCATCGGAGAAATAGAGAAAGGATCTATGGATTCTCTTCTTTCATTACCTGCTAAAAGAATAGAGATAATTTTAGGGAAGTTTTTTGGGTTAGGGATAGTACTTACTTTTGCAATACTCACAGGGTTTGGTACTGCAGGTATTATAATCGGGTTTAATGTACATAATGTAAACTATGTGGAATATCTTATATTCATTGGAGCTACTATACTTGTTGGGCTTGTTTTCTTAAGTATCGGGATTTTTTTATCATGTTTATTTAGAAAAAGATCAACAGCTATGGGTAGTGCAATACTTGTTTTCTTTTTGTTTACAATATTATGGCGTTTTATCGTTGTTGCTTTGTTATTTTTCATAAATGCGTTCGATATAAAGAATGCAACTTTACCAGATTGGTACCTCGCTTTGAATTTTTTTAACCCCATAAATGCATATGAAATTCTATTATCTTTAAATATACCCTCTCTTGCTATGCAGCAAGTAGAAGCTATCACCTTTGGGTATACCTCATTTTTAAATACTACAAATGTACTTATTGCATTGATACTCTGGTTACTCACACCATTGATTTTAGCTTGTTGGGTATTTAAAAACAAAGACATATAAAAGTATAAAAGTAGTTGGTTTCCATAAATCTTATAAATACCACACCCTTACACTAATTTTCACATATCTGGAGAAAACCCCCTATGGCAAAGCAAAATAAAAAAACAAACCCTGTATTAGTCTCACTAATACATGAGCTTAAAAAACAAGCGAATCTAAACGATGCACCTATTTGGAAAGATATAGCGTTGAGATTAGAAAAACCATCTCGGAATTGGCCAGTGGTAAACCTTGACCGGATCAGTAAATATACAAGTGAAAAAGAAACTGCTCTTATACCAGGTAAGGTATTATCAGATGGTGTTCTTACAAAAAAAATATCTATTGCTGCTTGGTCTTTCTCTAAAAAGGCACAAGAAAAAATTAAGAAAGCTGGTGGTAGATACATGACAATTGAAGAACTCATGAAAAACAATCCAGATGGAAAAAACATTAGGATATTGGGATGAAAATTATGGTTACAATAATTGATGCAGATGGTGCAGTCCTAGGTAGACTCGGTACAAATGTTGCTAAACGTCTTCTCAATGGTGAAGAAATTGTAGTTGTAAACTCTGAGAAAGCTATAATCTCTGGTAAAAAAGCTGCAGTTAAAGAACGTTATATGCAGAGAAGAGAGGTTGGTACATACCGAAAAGGACCTTTTTTCCCACGTATGCCAGATATGATCGTTAAAAGAACAATACGTGGTATGATACCTTATCAAACACCACATGGTAGAAGCGCTTTTAAAAGACTAAAATGTTACATCGGTGTACCAGAAGAATTTAAAAGAGAAAAATTTGAAAAAATTGAGAAAGCAGAGAAACAACCTATTGATTTTATAACCGTTGAAGAACTTTCAAAAGCATTAGGAGCAAAGATCTAATATGAGTAAAAAAATTGTTAACACCGCAGGTAAAAGAAAAACAGCTATCGCCCGTGCAACTGTTCAAAAAGGCTCAGGTCTTGTAAGGATTAATAAAATACCTGTTGAGTTATACGAACCCGAGGTTGCACGTTGGAAGATACTAGAACCGATAAACCTTGCTAGCTCACATATAGATAAAATTAACATAGATGTCAACGTTAAAGGCGGAGGGTTCATGAGTCAAGCATATGCAGCTCGTACAGCTATCGCTAAAGGAATAGTAGAATACACTGGTGACCCTAGTTTAAAACTCACATATCTGGATTATGATCGAAGCCTCCTTGTGAGTGATTCAAGGAGGAAAGAACCTAAAAAACCTCTTGGGCGTGGTGCACGTAAAAAGAGGCAGAAGTCATATAGATAAAATTGAGGTAATTAGTTATGATAGTCCCTATAAGATGTTTTACATGTGGAAAAGTCATTGGAGATCTTTATGAGGAATACAAAAAACGCTATGATGAGTACAAAAAAGCTGTAGAAGCTGGTGAAAAACCTAAAGAGACACCTAAACAAATCCTTGATGATCTTGGGCTAGAACGTTACTGTTGCAGACGTATGATCCTTACACATGTTGAACTCATCGGTGAGGCTGCACCATACGAATAAAAAACTCTATATGTATGTTTTTTAAACCGGTTTTATCCCCCAATAGTTTTATCAATTTTTAATTAATACACAAAATTCCTTAGTCAATTTTCAAACAAAAAAAACAACCAAAAAAACAGATTAAAAACGGGGGGCGCGTGGCCTAGCCTGGATAGGGCACTGGCCTTCTAAGCCAGTAGTCGCGGGTTCGAATCCCGCCGCGTCCGTTTTTTTTAAAAAAATTACAAAAATTGAATGATAAAAAGAAAAATTTTAGACAATTATTTAATATAGTAAAAAATACATTCTATTTTTCAAGAAAGAATATATTATCAGGTTTAATTATTAACATTCAAAAAAAGAGATGGGATGCAGATGATGACGCTGGTAAAGAAGCATAGTTTATTTTATGTTGAAAAAAACAGTTTTTTAATTTCAATTTTTAAAACAAAAAATGTTTTTAAAAGGGGTTTCTTTGTATGAAAAAAGAACCTGAGATTGTGAAACAACTCCGTGAAGAAGAACGACGTGGAAAGTTAAAAAACAAAACAGGTAAAATATATTATTTTTACAACCTTGATTTAGAAGAAGTTGAAGAAAAAAATATTCTTAACGATGAAAACCTGGATTATAGTAAAATCAAACTAGGGAAGATAAAAGAGAAGTATTTACCTATTTTTGAAAACTATTTTGTCGGTATAACAATTGCTGATGAAAAAGAACGTATTGTTTCTTGGAATAAATACGCTGAAGAGCTTTTGCAGATGAATGAAAAAGACTTGTTTCTCAGGAACGTTAGAACTCTTTACCCACCGGAGGAATGGAATAGGATACGCGGGGAGAACATTAGGCAGAAAGGAATAAAATATAAGATGGAAACAAAGATGGTTAGAAAAAACGGTGAACCTTTTGATGTAGAACTCTCATTATGTGTGCTAAAAGGGCATGGTGGTAAAACAGTAGGTTCAGTTGGGATTTTCAAAGATAATTCAATGTTGAAAGATATGGAGAGACGATTGGTTAATACAGAAGAAAAATACAAAACAATTTTTGAGAATAGCGCTGTGGCTATAATGCTTACTGATGAACATGAACGTATTGTTTCTTGGAATAAGTATACTGAGACTCTTTTAGGTATGAGTGAAAAAGATTTACGTGGTAAACCTGTTTCGATGCTTTACCCGCCTGAGGAATGGAAGAAAATACGAGGTGAACGTATACGTGATAAAGGTATGCAGCATCATCTTGAGACTAAGATTATAAAGAAAAACGGTGAGTTACTTGATGTTGATGTGTCTATTAGTGTTTTGAAAAACCATGAAGGTAAAGTTATTGGTTCTATCGGTGTTATTAAGGATATAACAGAGCAGAAAAAAATTGAGGATAAACTAGCTTTTAGCCAGGGTTTATTTCAATCACTTATGGAGAACATCCCAGATTATATTTATTTTAAAGACAGAGATTGTAGATTTGTCATGGTTAACAGGGCAAAGGCTGCTCGTTTCAATGTTGAACCAAGTGATATGATTGGTAAAACAGATTTTGATTTCCTGTTAAAAGATGAAGCTGAAAAGAGTCTTAAACAGGATAAAAAAGTTATGGAAACAGGTAAACCTATTGTTAATAGTATTGAGAAAATGACTGATAGAGATGGTGTAGAACATTGGGTTTCTGTTACTAAAATACCACGGTATAACCAGGAGGGTGAAATAGTTGGTATTATTGGTATAAACCGTGATGTAACAGAGGTTATAAAATCAGAGAATAAGTATAGAAACTTGTTTGAAACAGCGATAGATCCTATACTTATACTTGACAGAGAAGGACGTTTTGTGGAGGTGAATAAACAGGTTACAAAAATACTAGGATATACCCGCAAGGATTTAATCGGTAAAAGATTTGATGAAATAAAGATTCTCACCCCAGAGAGTCTTAGCAGAGTCGCTGATAGTTTTATGAAAAGAATGAATGGTGTCGATGTTCCTTCTTATGAAGTTGAAGTATTGACAAAAAAAGGTGAGAGGATACCTGTTGAAATAAATGCTAATGCTCTGTTGGAGGGTAATGAAATCATTGGTGACCTTGTAATAATAAGGGATTTAAGAGAGAAGAAGAAAAAGGAGGAGATGGAGCAGGAACTTCTTGAATCTGAAAGAAGATTTAGAAACATTTTTGATTCAACAGGTGATTTTTTATTATATCTTGAAAAAAATGTTATCCTTGATATAAATAGAGCTGCTCTTTCTCTAGGTGGTTTGAAAAAAGAAGACGTAGTTGGGAAACCTTTTTTTGATGCATTAAAAAAATTGTTTTCAAAAGAGGATCTAGAGAAACATATCGATGCGATAAACTATGCAAGTCAGGGGGTTGAAGTACCGGAGTATGAGACTGAGGTTAAAACATCTGATGGTAATAGATATAGGTTTTCGTTTTCTGTAGATTGTATCAGGGATGAAAAAAAGGTATCTGGTGTTCTTGTTAGAGGTAGAGATATCACTTATCGGCAGAAAGCATGGGAAGAACTTGTGAAACTAGAGGAGAAATATAGAGTATTAGCTGAAACCTCTGCTGATGGTGTTATAACTATTGACCCGTTAGGTCGTTTAACATATGTAAACCCTGCTTTTGAAAAAATGTGTAAGAGACGTAAAAGTAAGATTTTAGCGACTCTCTTCCGGGATTACTTGTCTGAGGATTCTGTATACTTTTTCCAACAGGTTTTCATTGATGTTAGACGGACAGGTGAAAAAATTGAAAACGTGGAGTTAGAACTTGTAGATGCTAATAGTGATGTTATACCTATTGAGGTTAATATGGCACCTTTTAAGAAAGACGAAGAATTCGCTGGTGTAGTTTGTACAATACGTGATATCACTGAACGTAGACGTATAGAGGATGAACTTAAAAAATCTGAACGTCTTAAAACAGAGTTTATGAACATAGCAGCTCATGAGCTTAAATCACCTGTGACACCTATAAAAGGATATCTTGATCTCATTATATCAGATAAAAACGCAACTGAGAAAATCAAAGAATGGGCACGTGTCAGCCTTAGAAACTCTGAACGTCTTCTCAAACTTGTAAACGATATACTAGATGTGTCAAGGCTTGATACTGATACCATGCGTTTCGACATGGAGAAACTCAACACCGTAGAGCTTTTAGATGAAATAGCTGAAGATATGAAACCAGCTGTAGAAAACAAGAATCTAAAATTCATAGTTGACATACCCCGGGATTTACCTAACGTGATGGGTGATAAATACAGGCTTTCACAAGTATTAAAAAATATATTAGTAAATGCTATTAAATTCACAGACGAGGGTTCCATAAGTATAAAAGCTGAGAAAAAAGACAACTACATACTCATATCTGTTAAAGATACAGGTATCGGTATTTCAAAAGATGATCTAAAGAAAATATTTACAAAGTTTTACCAAGCTTATACTGGTGACGACCGTAAAAACGAAGGAACAGGTCTAGGTTTGTTTATCTGCAAAGAAATAGTGAAAAAACACGATGGTGA
The DNA here is from genome assembly GCA_003651045.1 of Thermoplasmata archaeon. Classification (GTDB taxonomy): domain Archaea; phylum Thermoplasmatota; class E2; order DHVEG-1; family DHVEG-1; genus B24-G9. The sequence goes on from QMTJ01000014.1 coordinate 7,106, forward strand.
AATATGGGTAGAAAGTAAACTTGGGAAAGGTAGTACTTTCTACATAAAACTCCCGTATCTCCATAAAATGGTACTTGATTCATCTTCTTAAAGAAAAAAAAGAAGAATATTTAATTAGAACAATTGTGAAAATTAAAAAAAAATTTGTACCCTAAAACTAAAAAAAAACGGGGTGGTTAAAATTAAGAAAAAATGCCCAGAATGTGGTTCAAAAGCTGTTAAACTATATCAAAACAAAAGCTTCAACGGAAGAAGAACATGGATACCCATTGCTTGGTATTGTACAAAATGCGGATACACATACAATGTAGTAGCTGATACACTCATGTATAAAATGGGTGGAGAACCCTACAACGAAAATTTCAATAAAAAATGTCCAAAATGCAATCTAGGTTTAGTCAGACTATACAGGCATATAAACCCTAAACATGGTAAACAAAAATGGATTTCAAAAGGATGGTATTGCACTAGATGTAAATATGTATGGATCGACTAAAAAAACAAGAGTTTTTTCTTTTTTTTATCCTTCTTTCAACGCTTCTTCCTTCTCAGTTTTCTTAGTAATATAACTTATACCCAACTCAGTAAGCTCAATAATATTATAAGAAGTATACTGAAGTAACTCATTCTCTAGCAGTCTTTTCACCATTAAATCAAACTCGTTCTTATTAATATGCAACAAAGTCATAGCTGTTTCAGCGTCCATATCACGTTTATGAAGCATCTCTAACAACTGCAGTTCTTTATCAGTTATATTAAACTCTTCTTCCAACTCTTCAGGTATTTCTTCTAAGGTCTCTGACAAGTTTTTAACATAGTTCTCAATAATAGTCTCCAAATGTAAATTATCTAAAACCTCTCCATCTTTATTATAAAGGATACACATTTTACGAGCAGGATCATACTCCCAAGAAGCCACATTCTTCCAAGTATAACCCAGTAGACTCACATCACCATAAGGTTTACCCCGAGCTTTCTTTTTCTTACGTTCCCTGCTCCTATAAAGATAATGTTGCTCGATTTGAAGAGCAGCAAGATCTACACCAAAATTATGTAAATCAGATATAAGCGCGTCACCAGCACGTCTTTTCAACTCAGCAATAAAAAACAAACCAGCTTTACCAATAATATCCATATAAACTATTCTAACAATAGCCTCAATAGCTTTACCAACCCTTTCACTATCTATAGAATCAACCTCAGGTGAAATAACAATAGCCTCGTCTTCTGTAACCTCACCTTTATCATTAACACTTACATATTTAAGAAAATCATATCTCGGCTCCAAAGTTTTAACTATCGAACCAATAACCTTTGCAGCGAAACCATAAGTAGTTCGTCTACCAGCTACGTGATAAAGAGCACGTAATATTTCACCAAGAACATAAGAATTCGGATAGAGACCCATATTACATAATCAAACAAGGGTTATCTAAAAATTCATTTAATTACCTTTCTATCAATTTATTTTTCAACGATTTTACTATCACTAAGTGTTTTATATTTTTTAAACACAATTGTTAGTTAGTATAAAACATTAAACTTGGAAATTTTCCTAAATCATTAAATACAGGAATTTGTTTAGGGCAAACTATAACAGCTATATGGGATATTAAAAAATGAAACGGAGTTCAAGAGCCTGGAAAAAAAGACATAAAATGCGATGGAAATGGCGGAAAAAAAGAATGCGACGTGAAAAAAGAAGTAGAAGAAAATAAAGAAAAAAAAACCGATTAAACCTTAACTGGGGGCATGGTGTAACCCGGCATCATTGTGGGCTCCAGTTAGGTATGATTACAAGAGGGTCATCTGACATAATGATGAATAACTGGAGCGATGACCTAAGAAGAGACCCGCCGATCTGGGTTCAAATCCCAGTGCCCCCATACCAATAATATAAAAGAAAAATTTGTTTGAAAAAAAAGATGAAAGGGGTTAAAAGAACATGTTTAAAATCAACTTAAAAAAATTTAACCTATACACAGTTTTATCTATATTACTCTTATTAGCAGGTATAAGCCATTACATATACTGGGGGAGTAGATACGGCGTATGGTACGACATCGGCATATATTCTATAACGATAGTATTAGTCCTTGCAGGAATCCTTGGAATACTAATAACACTAATAGAAGAAGAAAATAAAGAAGATATTTAACTCATCATTTTCCAAGTAAGAACAGGGTTTTTTGTAGCAGTAACTTCATCCACACGTTTAACAGGTGTATTACTTGGTGCATTCCTTAGTGTCTCTGGTTTTTCATCTGCTATTTTAACTAATGTTTCAACATATTTGTCAAGGTCTTTTTTCGACTCTGTTTCAGTTGGTTCAATCATAAGTGCTTCTTTAACTATTAGTGGGAAATAAATAGTTGGTGGATGTAAACCATGATCAAGAAGTCTTTTTGCAACGTCTTTAGCTGTTACTTGTTTCTCTTGTTTTAGTCTTTCACAGCTGATTACAAACTCATGTTTACGAAGCTGCTTATAAGGCATATCATACTTTTTACTATCCAGGATTTTCTTTTTCATATAGTTAGAATTCAAAACAGCTACCTCAGATGCTTCTCTAAGCCCTTCATCTCCCATCATAAGGATATAGATATAGGCTTTAAGAAGTACTGAAAAATTGCCATAAAAATCTTTGATTTTCCCGATAGATTCTGGTGCATCATCAAAAATATAAACTCCTTCACGTGTTCTACCGATACGAGGAACTGGTAAAAACCGTTCCAGTTTAATTTTCACACCGACAGGTCCAGATCCCGGTCCTCCTCCTCCGTGGGGTGTAGAAAAAGTTTTATGCAAATTAAGATGAAGTATGTCAAAACCCATGTCGCCAGGTCGTGCTTTTCCCATGATTGCATTCATATTAGCGCCATCATAATACAAGAGTGCACCAGCTTTGTGAACCATTTTCGAAATCTCAAGTATATCCGACTCAAAAATACCTAGTGTGTTAGGGTTAGTAAGCATGAAACAAGCCGTTTTATCAGAAAGAGTTTTTTCAAGTATATCAAGATCAACAGTGCCATCCTTGTTTGATGGTATTTCAATTAATTTGAAACCCGCCATAGTTGCACTAGCAGGATTAGTTCCATGAGCCGTATCAGGTAGAATCACCTCGTTTCTCTCAAAATCTTTTCTATGTTCATGATACGCTCTTGTCAACAGCATGCCAAGGAGTTCACCATGGGCACCAGCAGCTGGTTGCAGACAGAAATAATCCATACCTGTAAGTTCACACAACATACGTTCAAGTTCAAACATGATCTGTAAGTTACCCTGAACAGTACTGATATCTTGATATGGGTGTGTATTAGCAAACTTATCCCACGAAGCAATCTGTTCACAAAGTTTAGGGTTGTATTTCATAGTACAAGAACCAAGAGGGTAAATACCATTATCAACCCCATAGTTCATCTGACTTAGATGATGAAAATGACGGGCAACCTGGGTTTCATCAAGATTTGGTATACCTATCTCTTTTATCCTCTGTAAGGATTTAGGAATACCTTCAATCCGGAGGGTTTTTTCTTTTTTAACTTCTGTAAACTCGTTGAGTAATGGTTCATCATATACAGCTGAATGATACAATGTTTCAAGTCACCTCCTTCAATGCTGATACTAATCGTTTGATATCCTCATCAGAATGAAGCTCAGTGACGCCAAAAAGCATACAGTTTCTAAGATGAGGGAACTGTTCACCTAAGACTAGACCACCTTGTATGTTTCTCTTCAAAAGCTTTTGATTAATTTTAACTGGATCAATAGGGCATTTAACAACGAACTCGTTAAAGTGGACACCTGAGAACAATTTTTCAAAACCATTGATAGATTCTATTTCCTCAGCTAGTTTCTGTCCTTTTTCAAAGTTAATCCTGCTAAGGTTTTCTAAACCAATGCCACCAAGCCATGAAAGAAAAACAGCTGCTGCTAACGCGTTTAAACCCTCATTTGTGCAAATATTACTAGTAGCTCGTCCACGGCGTATATGTTGCTCACGTGTCTGAAGAGCCATACAAAAAGCACGTTTACCATCCTTATCTTTTGTTAAACCAACTACCCTACCTGGTATCTGACGTAGATATTCTTTTTTACAAGCAAAAATACCAAGACTTGATCCACCGTAATCCATAGGGTTACCAAGACAACGCCCTTCGCCGATAACAACATCAGCGTTGTAATCACCTGGTGGTTTTGTTATACCGAGAGAGATAGGATCAACGCCAACTACAAACAAGGCATTAGCATCTTTAACGACATCGTTGATCTCATTTACATCATCTTCAAAGACACCAAAAAAATTCGGGTTTTCAATATATACACCCATAGTGTTATCATCAACAACAGTTCTAAGTTTCTTGATGTCTATCTTACCAGTTTTTTTATCATAATCAACTTCTTTAACCTTAACTCCTGGTCCTTTAACATAATTATTCAAAATAGATTTTTTACTATGAGAAATATTCTTAGGGATGATAAAGCTATTTTTTTTAGTGATACGAGCACACATAAGAGCTGCTTCTCCAAGTGCAGTAGCACCATCATATAGAGAAGCATTAGCGACATCCATCCCAGTTAACTCTGCTATCATACTTTGATACTCAAACATAGCTTGCAGAAAACCTTGACTTGCCTCTGGTTGATAAGGAGTATATGCTGTATAAAACTCTGCACGTGAAACAATGGATTTCACAATTGCTGGTATATAGTGAGGTTTAACACCGCCACCAAGGAAACATAATAGATCGTTACATGATTTATTTTTATTAGCTATCTCACGGAGTAGTCTTTCAGTTTCTTGTTGTGACAAACCTTTAGATGGTATAGGTGACTCTAGGTTATCTATTCTGATTTCTTTTGGTATATCTATAAAAAGATCATCTATTTGTTTTAAACCAAGTTCCTTAAGCATTTCCTGTTTCAATGATGAATTAGGTATGAACTTCAATTAGACGCCCCCAAGCAGGGTAATAACAACTTGTTAAATAAATTTATTATGAAATCTTTAAATCATTCTATTTTATGCTATATTTTTATGCCTTACTATATTTTCAAAGATGGAATTGACAGAAATTTATCAGTTGGTAAACTTGTTTGCCTCGCTAGAACATATAAGAAGCATGCTGATGAGATGAAATCTAAGGTTCCAAAAGAGCCTCTTCTTTTTCTGAAACCTGCTAGCTCTGTGATTTTTAATGGCGCCTCTATCGTTTTTCCAGAAATGTCAAAGTGTTTACAT
>QMTJ01000015.1 GCA_003651045.1 Thermoplasmata archaeon
CTTACAAGCTTCAAATAAAGTATTAACGTTTTCTTTCTCACCAAACCGTGTTTCTTTTATAAAACGTTTCAATGTTTTATCCAGTTGATCAATGGAGACTGAAAAAAACTTAGAAATTTTTTTGAGTTGTTCACTAGTATTTTCATGCTTCTTTATATTGTATGCTACACTAAGAATATCAACGAGTTTATCATATATTTTGTTTTCCCCCTCTTGATAACGATCAGCCATTTCACCAGCTGCAAAAACCACTCTGTTAACACCATCTTGTATCCTTTCGATTTTAATTATCCTGATTTTTCCTATTTCACTAGTATTATTAAGATGTGTACCACCGCATGCTTCAACATCTACATCAGGTATATTAATCACACGTATTATATTACCTGCAGGGACACCTCCTTGGTAGAGTCTAAAACCAAATGTTTTCTCAGCAGTATTCCTATCCATTACTTTCTTTTCCACGTTTATTGCTTTTTTAATAAAACTATTCGCTAACTCCTCTATCTTTTTCTCTTCCTTTTCAGACACAGTTTTATAATGTGAAAAATCAAAACGCGCTTCGTTTAAACTAAGTTGTGAACCAGCCTGCCAGACATGTTCACCTAACGTTTGTCTAAGTGCACTATTTACTAGATGTGTACCTGTATGATGTTTCATCAATGTATATCTACGTTTCCAGTCTATAATACCATGTACTTTTTCACCAACAGATAAATCCCCTTCTACTTCATGAAGGATTACATCCCCCATTTTTTTCACATATCGTACATAAATTTTTTTATCATTACTATATAGATACCCTATATCGCAGGGTTGGCCACCACCTTCTGGGTAAAACACTGTTTTATCAAGTACAACTTCAACTCCATTTTTTGTTTTTTTTCTCCATAAAACCTCTGCATCGAACTCTTTCAAATAATGATCCTTGTAATAAAGTTGTTCAGTACCAGGGAGATCTAAACCTATTTTTTCTTCTTCTTTTTCTTCTTTTTCCTCATGAGAATGAGAATGTAACTCTGCAACCATGGATTCAAATTTTTCAGGTATCTCCACCTTTACTCCTTCTGCTATAGAGATGTTTTTCACGATATCAGGTGGTATACCATGTGTGTCATACAATGTTATAAGTTCTTTCTCATCTATGGTTTTTTTCTCTCGTAGTATCCGTCTAATGAGGTTTTTCCCTTTTGAAAGCGTGGCTGTATATTTCTCTGTTTCAATATCAAGTATTTCACCAATCTCTTTTTTTCTTTTTTTAAGTGAAGGAAATTCTTTCTCAAGGAGATCCAATTGTTTATATACGAGATCTTTTAAAGCTGCATCTAACTGTATTTTTTCAAGGAAACGAAGACTACGTCTAATAATAAGTCTAGCTAGATAACCTGCTTTAACATTTGATGGAACAATACCGTCACCGAGCATAAAAGCTAGACATTTTGTATGATCAGCAAGTGCGTAGATACTGCTTTTGTCGGTTTTGTTTTTCGCATATTTTTTTAACCATTTAATCGTCACTGGAAAAACAGCATCGTATACTGTTTCTTCACCTTGTGTCAACCATGCGATTCTTTCAAGACCATACCCTGTATCAACAATATTCAACGGATTAGGTGAATATTTTTTACCATTAATCTCAAAACCTCCTTTTTCATCTTCTTTCATATTCATAAAGACAAGTGTAGCGATTTCCAGTCCACCAGCGAGTACCTCGAGACATGGACCTGCGTTCCCACCGCCGAACCAGAGTTCCTCCTTATAATTGATAGCCTCCCGTGGTATACCTATAACCTGTGTAAAATATTCATCACAGAAACGCACAGTTTCTTCTTTAAAATAGATTTCATCAGTTTTCCTGTTAAAAGCATGATGACCCATCATTTCAAAAATCGTAAGATGACGACCGCTAACACCAACCTGTTCAAGATCATTAAGACGTATACAAGGCTGAGAAATAACTAATGGATTAGCCGGTGGTGGAACCTCACCAGAAGTAACATGTGGTTGAAAATCAGCGATAGAAGCAATAGTGAGATAAATATCAGAACGCCAACGTGCAACAACAGGACAACGACTACCTGTTTCAGGATACCAGAGCCTGGAATGACCGTTTTTTTCAAAAAAAGATAAAAAACTCTCACGTACCTCATCCAATGAAAACTTTTTTTTACCTAATGGTTTTCCTATAAAACTAAACTCTACACAAGGCTGATCACCACAAAACTTAGAATCCTTATTAAGAGTCCAATAATACGATCCACAGGAGGGGCATTTTTTCCTAGTAAACCCATTATCATGAAAGAATTTTAAATCACATTCTTTTTGAAGAAACGATCCCATGTTTTTCTCACTAACTCTCAACCGGAATACTACGAAGGTTTATAAATAGTGCCCTTATCAAAGTTTTCCAGAAAAAATGTTTACCATGATAGATCTAATGCAAATCGCGTTATGGATACTATACATTAGCCTCCCTGTTCTCGTTATATACTTTATATATCTCTTTTTAACCAAGGCTTTTAGATACATGGGTTTTACTTCAGCTGAAGCAATCGTTATTGTTTTTGTATCTTTTCTCTTTGGATTTGACATCATACTTTTTGGTTTTAATATATCAAATATCTATCTTTTCTCCTATGGTAATTGGAGAATAGGTATAAACATGGGTGGTGCAATTATACCGATAGTATTAAGTATCTATCTAACGGTTAAAAAAAAGCTTCCTTTGAAGAAAATAGTTATAGGGACAACGATTGTTGCTGTGATAGCATACGTTGTTACTACACCAGTTGAATACAAAGGAATTATAGCTTCTTTCCCTTATTGGTTACTCCCTGCGTTTTTTGCAAGTTTAAACTCAGTTTTTTTATCATGGAAGGATTTTATCAAAGCAGCTCCACTCGCGTATATATCCGGAACAGTTGGAGTACTTATAGGCGCTGATTTTTTTCATCTACCTGAGCTTCTAAGTATCGAAGTTGATAAACCAATTAACGCGGTTATAGGAGGAGCAGATGTTTTCGACATGATATTTATAACTGGTGTAATAGCAGTTGTATTAGATGGTTTAATCATGTTCCGTCAGAGGTCTAAACTAGGTATTAGTTAAAGGTAATCTTTTTATCTGTGAAAATACTTAATAAATACTACAATATTCACCCCTTTGCTGATTTAGAGCAGGAATATTTAGAGTGTTTCAAATGAATGAATCGATAGAGAAGCTGTTGAAGAAAAAAGATGAACTTCAGAAAAAAGCTAATGAGTTAAAAGAAAAAAGAGATCAACTTCATTTAAAATCAAAAAAATTAGCTGATGAGCGTGATACTTTAAATTCTACTATTAGAGATATTCGAAATAAGATATCTGAGCATAAGAAAAAAAGAGATGAGTTAAATGAACGAGTGAAACATGCTAAAGATCAGAGGAATAAACTTAATAAAAACTATAGTGAAATCAAAAAACATGTAGAAGAGTTAGAAAGGAAACGTCTTCTTGCATCTGGTACAAATTTGAATAACCTCAGGAAACAGCTTAGAGATTTAGAGACTGAACAGATGACCCAACCTATGTCTCCTCAGAAGGAGAAAAAACTTATTGAAACTATTTCTGAGATACATGCTAAGATTAAGGAGGTGGAAGATAAACTTAATAGTGATCCTAAGTTGAAAAAGGCTTTAGAAGAAGAAAAAATTGTTAAACAAAAAGCAGAGAAACAACATGATCTTGTGGAAAAACTAGCTAGTAGAGCTCAAGAAGAACATGAGAATATGATGAAACTCGTTAAACAGCTTGATAACCTGATAAAAAAAGTTAATGATATCCAAGAAACTATTGTTATGACTAAGATAGAGGCTGATAGGGTTCATAAGGAGTTTATCGGATGTGTCGATGAGATACATAGTTTAGAAAGACAGATTTCTGAGAGTCGAGATAAGAAACGTAAAATGAAGAAGATCGCTAAAGCAGGTGCTGCTAAACGTGAAGCTGATGAAATATTTGAACGTTTTAAACGCGGTGAAAAACTTAGCACTGAGGATTTAATGGCTTTACAAAAAGCTGGTTTAATATAAACCCAAGTAGTTGATCTAATGTATTTTATTTTTTTATGGTTTTATTATATGATGTTTAAATAAAAATTTAGATGGGGATGATAAAAGAAATGCAATGTGAACTTTGTGGTAGGGTTGGTGATTGTAGACCCGCTATTGTTGATGGTGTACGTATGATGCTTTGCCCTAGTTGTATGAAACGTCATGGGCAGGGTGTTGGGTCTACTAATATAGATGTTTCTCCACTGGTTCATAAGCCACTTATAGGTAGACTTAAGAAACCTAAGGAGAAGGATGTTTATGAAGCAATGGATAAAGAACTAGTTCCTGATTGGAATACTAAGATTAAGAATGCTCGTGAGAAAAAAGGTCTCACTCGTGAAGAACTAGGTTTTCGTATCGGTGAGAGGACTGTTACGATTTCTAAGATTGAAAATGGTGACCTTCGGCCTTCTGATAAAGTTGTTGAGAAACTTGAGAAAGAACTAGGTATTACTTTGGTGGAGGAGGTAACGGGTGTTTCTACCTCTTCAACTGTTTCTCATTCTAGAGTCGGTTTAACACTTGGTGATTTTATAAAAAGAGAAAAAGATAAGTAGAAATTATAGTGTTATGGTAATGCTTGATGTTTCTGAAGCTGTAGTTGCGTTGTCGAAGGGTGAATTAGTTGTTTATCCTACTGATACGTTGTATGGTATTGGAGCTGATGTTTATAATGAGGTTGCTGTGAGGAAGGTTTTTGAGATTAAAAAAAGACCATTGAGTAATCCGTTACCTATTGCTGTTTCAGATTTTGAAATGCTTGAAAAGGTTGCTTATGTGGATGATAAAGCTATGAGGTTAGCTGATTTTTTTCTCCCTGGTAAATTAACTCTTGTTTTAAAAAAGAAAGATGCGGTATCTGATGTTGTCACAGCTGGTGGTGACAAGGTTGCTGTTAGGATCCCTGGTAACAAGGTTGCTTTAGAGTTATTATCGCGGTTTGGTGGTCCTATTACTGCGACTAGTGCGAATGTTCATGGTATGAAAACACCAAGTGTTATAAATGAGATACGTATGCAGTTTAAAAACCAGGGTATTAGTGTTTATCTTGACACGGGTAGGGTTGCTGGTAAACCCTCTACTGTTGTTGATGTAACTGGCGAAACTGTTAGAGTTATACGTGTTGGGGAGATCACTGAAAAAGAGATATTGGATGTGATTCAACATGGATGATAGCGTATATGAGAAATACAAGTTGGCTGGTGAGGTTGCAGCTGATGCTAGAAATTATGGTGTTGGTTTGATTAAACCTGGTGTGTCTTTGTTGGAAGTAGCTGAAAGTGTTGAGTCAAGGATACTGGATCATGGTGCAGGTCTTGCTTTTCCTGTTAATATTTCTATTAATGAAGTCGCTGCGCATTATACCCCTAAGTATAATGATGTCAGGGTGTTTAAGAAAGGTGATGTGGTTAAACTTGATGTAGGAGCGCACGTTGATGGTTATATTGCTGATACAGCTGTTACTGTTGAAGTAGGAGCACATGTTTATACTGATATGATAAAAGCAGCAGGTGATGCTCTTGATACTGCTATTGGTTTAATGAAACCAGGTGTTGATCTATCTATGGTAGGTAAAGCTGTGGAGGAGACTATCGCAGGTTATGGTTATAAACCAGTTGATAATCTCACAGGTCATAGTCTAAAACAGTATATACTTCATGCTGGTATCTCAGTTCCTAGTGTCTATGAAATATCAAGTAGGGTTAAACCAAAAGCGGATGATGTTTTAGCGGTTGAACCATTTGTGAGTAATGGCGCTGGTCATGTAGTCTCAGGAGGAGGTAGTAATATTTATAGATGCAACCCGGGTATTAGGTTGAAACTTGTTAGAGATCAAAGATCTAGGAAGTTATTCAACGACCTGGTGAGAGAGTTTAAAACATTACCATTTGCTCAACGTTGGTTTGAGAAACTATTTAAAAACAACAGTGACATAGTGCTTAGGCGGCTTTCTTTCTATGGTTTTATAAAACATTATCCACAGTTGGTTGATGCAAAAAAAGGTGTTGTTACGCAGAAAGAACATACAGTTATTATTACACAGGATGGATGTGAGGTTACAACGTTATGAAAGATAAAATAGGTAACCGTGTTGTTAAATTTGAAGAACTTAACTGGAGGCAGATACAAGAACTTGATAAAAATAAGACTATTTTCTTTTTACCTATCAGTCCTCTTGAGGAACATGGTCCGCATCTACCTGTAGGGACAGATCTCCTAATAACTAAAGATGCAGCTATGGAGGCTATTAAAATTTTGAATAAAGAAAAACCTGATTTAACATATGTGTTGTTACCTATGGTTCCTCTTGGTTTCTGTAAATTTAACAGTGATTTCCCCGGTAGTATCTCCATTAGTGGTAAAACAGTGAGAGATATCGTTTACAGTATAGGGTCATCTCTAGGTGATCATGGTTTTAAATATATAGTTATTTGTACTTTTCATATGGCACTTAGGCATCTGAAAGGTATATATAATGCTATGAAAAGACTAGAAAACAGATACGATATGAAAACATGTGAACCATGGGGGCCATATTATTGGAGTAAAGGAATTGAAAAAAATGAACCTAGACTTGGTTTTGATACACGTAAGGAAGTACATGCTGGTTTCCGTGAGACATCACTTATGAAATACCAGTATCCATATCTAGTTGACAACTCCTATAAAGAGTTGCAGAGTATCTACCGGGATCTTAACTCGCCACGTGTCCTTGGTAAAACCTTTAAACAATTGGGTTTAAAAAACGGGTATATCGGTAGCCCTGCTCGGGCTGATGCTGACTATGGACGATGGTTTTTTAACGAGATAGTAAAAATCTATGTTAAAACAACTCTTGATTTGTATAATGGTAAAAAACCACCTGAACTACCGAAAAAAGTTAGAAATACTATGAAAGCATTATTCTGGTATTAAATCCCTCTTATTATGTTTTTTTTCTTCCTTAAATTCTTTCAAATAATGCACTTATCATGAGTGGTAGAAGAACTGTTGCATCCCCTTGTACGGTTACATTATCTGCTTCTTCTTTGATTTTACCCCAACTTATTGCCTCTCTAGTTTGAGCGCCACTGAGGCTTCCATCGTATTCTACAGCAGTTGTAACGTAAACAGTGTAATCCAGACCGTCTCTATATTGAGCCCACCAGATGGTATGATGTTTTGATATTCCACCGCCGATGATGAGTGCACCTGTTTTTTTACTATTAAATATGATATCTGAGAGTTCTTGTTCATCTTTTAGTAAATCAATTGTGAAATCACGATGTTCTTGGTAGTACATCCATATCTGAGATCCAAAGGCTCCATCTGTGATACCAGGGATGAACATAGGTATCTTGTTTTTATATGCCCAGTAAACTATTGATTCTTCCTTGTTTTTTTCTTTCTCAAGTTGTTTTCCAAACTTCCAAACTAGTTCCTTGGTAGACCATTTCTGTTTTATTTTGTATAGTTCCGCAAGGATCGGCTGTATTTTTTTTTCAAGAACTATTCCATAGGATTTATTCGGTATGAAAATATTCCCAAGTCTATTGATTCCTTTTTTGTAAAGTTCTTTGTCATCCACCATGAAAGAACCATGGTAATAGTTCTCCCATACCCTTGCTAAATCATGATCTAATGTTCCACAAGTTGTGATAACTACATCAAAAAGTTTCTTCTTCAACAACTCTTTTATAACACCTCGTGTACCAGTTGAACAGATACATGCAGGGAATGATAAAAACTTTACACAGTTTTTATCTTCGATCATTTTTTCAATAATATCCACACCTTGCGCGAGTTTTTTAGCGGTGAAACCACCAGAATCATATAACTGTTTAACTATTTCATCTATTTTCATTCCTTTTCTAAGCTGTATATCTTTAACAATTTCCTGTTTCATAAAATAGGTTTAGCCTCCCATTTTTTTCTTTTTTTTAGTATACACTCAATGCTCCGTATCCTACACATGAAGTACCTGGATGCACCTCATATGATGTCCCATATTTAAGTAATTCCACTTTATGTGCCCCTAGTTTTTTAGCTGCTGTTAACATAGCTGCTACAGGCCCGTAACCACACATTGTTATACTATGCGTATGTACAGTGTTAATCAAACCTTCTGCGTCTATTTCAAGGATTCTCTCTATCGCAAGTTGATCCTGTTTTTTAGCATACTCATCAACCCTCATATTCTCAGGTGGCGTGCTCATATAGTTAAAACCAACATGTGAAAAATCACTACTAGCGATGATAACAACTTTTCCATTTGTGTTTTTTACAGCATCTGCTATAATATTTCCTACTTCTTTTGATGTATCATAATCCTGCATAGCCATACATATTGGTACAAAATCAAATGTTCTATCATCTGCGATGTACTGTAAAAAAGGTAGCTGCACTTCTATACTATGCTCATATAGATGAGCATTTTCATCATTGTCAATGATGCCTTTCCATAGTTGTTTAGATAGTGATTCATTTATAGGTATTTCACCAAGAGGTGTCAACCAGGTTCCTTCTGTCATAACAGCTACACCAGAGCCCATACCTGTATGATTCGGACCAAGTATGATAAAGGTATCAGCGAAACCATTCTTTGCAAGATGATAATATGAGTGAGCAGCGATAGCACCAGAGTATATATAGCCTGCATGTGGTACTACGATGCCTCTTATGTTTTTACCACCTTTTGTTATCTCTGGAAGAGAACCAGGTCCTCTTTCTTCTAAGAAACAACCTTTAATTGTTTGTTTAAGAGAAGTTTTGTTTCCATCATAGAATTGACCTGCTACAGCTGGTTTCCTAATTTTCTCGTACATAATTATAGTATCCTCCTAAGTACTGTAATTGGTAGTATATACATTAAAACTTTGTCCACAAAAATTATAAATAGAGTCGATGAATTCGGATTTGCAGATTAGATGTAGGGAGTTTACTATGGAAACGGTCTGTCATATTGAAATAATTAAAGATGGACGTGATTTTGTTGCAAGAGCTCATCTAGCAGATGGCTCTATCAAGGAATACCGTCATCAAGTCTTTGAAGACGTCCTCACTGAGATGGTTATAGATCTTCAGGAAGAACTTGCAGAGTAAAAAAATAGTGGTTAGAAGATAATAATAGATGTTCAAAAAAAATTTATAATTTTTTTTTCTTTATAACAGGATATTTCTCTTTTTTTAACTATTTCGCTGCTTCTGCTGTGTTTAGTTTTTTCATTTCATAATGTGATATTACTGATACACCAATTGTAGTGATAACTGCGGTTCCTAAAATTATTACAAAAGCAATATCTTTAAAAAAACCAGTGTAACCAGGCATATACTTATTAACGAATTCTGGTCCAAATTTAATCGCTAGTATAGCTGCTGCGAGACCCCGCGGCATCATCACCATCAAAGTTTGTTTATCATCTTTTTCAAAACCACCTTTATAAGTAGTGATAGATACAGCGATGTATCTCACAACTATAAGCAATAGTAATATCACCATGCCTATCAATATAAAATCAATATTTTGAAAACTAACCATCATACCAAGATAAACAAAGAAAAACGTTCTTATAACAAAAGCAGTAAGCGCATGGAAATGTTTTGTTTCCTCATCCATTTCAAAACTTTTACCCTCATACCGTACCATTTTCAAAATTTTTTTACCATTACCTAATACAAGCCCAAACATGAGACAAGATATAGCACCAGCTCCTTCACCACCTTCACCAACACCGACTACCCATGTTGTGAAAGAATAAACTAGGAACACAACTGCTAAAGTTAAAACATATGAAAACTGTTCCTTTCTAACTTTGTTCATAATAAAAAGCCATATAAAACCAAGGGTGAAACCCAGTACAATACCAACTGAAAACGTTTTCACCAAGTTACCTATTCCAACACCTAAGTTGATCTCACCTACAACAGTTATCATATAATAAATTGCAAAAACAACAACTATACACAAAGGGTCAGTTAATATACTCTCAATAGAAGAAACCATCTTAGTTTTCTCCTGAAGATTCCTCAGCCTATAAGCAAGTGGTATAACAATAGGGCTACTAGTTCCACCAATAATAGCACCTAACACAGCACCTACTACAAAACTATCGCCCTGAATATGTATAACACCAATACTATCAAACCCCACGATCAATAGTAGTGTAGATAGAAAACTTAAACAAAAACCACATACAGTTAACAACAAACCCCGTGGTGCACCTTTAAACAACTGATAAATATCAGTGTTTATACCACCGTCAAACAATATTATAACAATAGCGATAGCACTAAAAAAACCAGAAATAGTCATAAGTAACTCTGGATGTAACATCTGAAACTCCTCTATTTTAAAAACAAAACCAACGATTAAACCAAACAATAAAAGCCAAATAATACTAGGAACCTGTGTCCTATTAAAAATAAGATTACCAATAAAACCTAAAATCATAATTACTCCTAAAACCGCTAAAGCAAATATAACATCAACCATACAAAACTTAAAAACCTAAAACCTTCATTTAAAACTTCGCTTTTATTTCAAAAAACGTATACTTTTATTTTTTCATAAAAAAATTTTTTTATTTATTACTTAAAAAAACAATCACAGTAAACGCAACTATTAAACCCAAAAAGAAATACCAAACAATTTTTTTCTTCTTCAAAAAAGCATTGTATTTCTGCCGGCATTCCTCAGAACAAAGTGTTTCACCAACAGGAACTGCTTTACCACACATAAGACAATGCGCATGCGGAGGTATATTTTCAGTCATAAAAACCAGTCAACCTATTTCTGTAATTCTTCTTCTACTATGAAAATATTTCCCTCGATCTTTCAAAAAAAATAAATTGATACTAATTTTTCTTTCACTCTCAAAATTTTTTTAAATATTTTTTACAACAACCCTACCATTAACTACATCAATACCTATAACTGTATCAATGCTAATGTTAAACTCTTTTTCAATTTCTTTAGACACGTCACCGCCTTTACTTACAGCGATAAAAACACCTTTAACTATAACACCCATCTGCTTCAAAGATGAAAGAACAGCTCTAAGAGTACCACCTGTGCTAAGAACATCATCCACTATCACAACCTTATCCCCTTTTGAAAGCCCGTTAATGTAAAGATTTGATTTTGAATAACCTGTTTCTTGCTTTACTATAACCTCACCAGGTAAACTATAAGATCTCTTACGGATAATAGTAAAAGGTATCTTCATCTCCATCGAAAGCACACTAGCAATAGGTATACCCATAGCCTCTATAGTAACAATTTTATCAAATGGTAACACAGTCTCAACTCTCTTTTTTATCTCCTGTACAACTTCACCTAATAAACCTGGTTCTATATATGGTACTCCATCAGTGATAGGATGAATAACATAATCATAGTCGCCTTTTTTCACAATCGGAACGTTTTCAAATGATTTCTTTAAAACATTTATACTCATATCTCTCCCTCTTCTCTACAAACCTTTTCTAAAACAGGTATAAACTCATCAATAACTTTTTTTGTTACATGCGGCATCACAACAACACGCACAGCAGAAACCCTATCTATAATGTTTACCTTCCAACCATAACGTGTGAGTTTTTCAGCGACCCTCAAAGGTTTTTTTAGTTTCACCCCAAGGACATTCATACTAGGTTCAACAACAACATTAAGACCGATACCTCTAATCTTTTTTAGGAGATACAACGTATTATTCATACATTTTTTAACTATTCTTTTATAACCATCACGCCCTAGATACCTCGTAACCGCGTAAGCCGCAGC
>QMTJ01000016.1 GCA_003651045.1 Thermoplasmata archaeon
ATCTGGTTTGAAACCCATTTTTTTAATAAGTTTTTCAACTGTTGATCCATCGTCCAAATTTATTTTTTTTATCTCATGTGTCCTCTGAAGTTTTACTTTTACCCTCATCTGAATCAAAACCCATATAAAAAACAGTTTGATTAAACTTTTGACAAAGAATACATCCATTTGTTTGCTGGGGTAGCCAAGCTCGGACTACGGCGGTGGTCTCGAAAACCACTGATGCTCTGCATCACAAGGGTTCAAATCCCTTCCCCAGCGTTGTATTATTGGATGAGTGGTTTTTCTTTCTATAAAACTGTTTTTTTTTATTACTCTTTTTCACTCCCGCCAAGATACATAAGTTATATAAAAACATTTATATAGTAAATAGATAATAATATTATTAAAAGTAGGTGCACATCATGAAAAAAACATTCATAATACTATTAACTCTATCTTTAACTATATTATCCATATCCTCACAGGTAACAACAGCTCATACTTCAACAATAGGAACAAGTACTGGTTCATTCCGTTTCTTCTGGTTCAATACAACTGTTGAAATAACAGTAGACGATCCATCATTGTTTAATAAACCCCTCCCACTTGGCAAACCTACTGAGGTTAATGTTACAGTTAAATTCAAATTTGATACTCCACTATTGTTTCCAAAGTTTTTAATTGGTACCAAACTCGGCAAATGGATAATGTTTAGAGATTTTAATGCTAACATGGACGCAGAGATTAACTTAAAAGCCGTGTCAACACAAAACTGGTGTAAAGTAAAACTGGAACAGGATAAAGTAAAAATCAAAAACATGAGTACAGAGTTTAAAGAAGTAAAAACTAAATTAGAAATCACTATTGACAAAGGTACTATAGCTCTCTCAAAAAGTATGATTAAGTTACAGGGAAATTTTACATCGAAAGAAAAATGGGGTTTACAAGAATCTGGTGACAGCAAAGAATTTCCAGTAACAGCGGGATACGATGGAACAATTGCATACACTGTAGAGAATCACACAGTTAAAATACCACCTTTAAAAACAACAAATATACCTATCAACATTACTAACAAAGGAAATGGTAACACAAGTGTAAAATTAGATGTTTCAACTGAAATAGAAAACTGGTCTATCTCGTTTAACCAGACAGAGATAATTCTTGGTTTAGATGAAACCAAGACTGTTTATCTCAATGTTACACCAAATGTAAAAGATTTTGACAATGAAACCATCGAAATCAAACTTCTACCAATGTTAACTGAGGATACATCACTACAGGGAGAAACTGTTATGTTCTCCTTGAAACTAGTAAACGATGGCAGCCTTAAAGAAACTAGAGGATTACAAGTTGATACAACTATTTTAACAGCTCTTATCGTGATATTAATAGTTGTTTTAATACTCATAATACTTCTGAAAAGAAAAAAACAATAAAACTAAGAAGATAGAAATATTTTAAACAAATCTTTCTTTTCCATTTTTTTATTTTATCACATAAGTTGAAAGGAAGTTATCGCATTGATAGAACATATAAAAAACATTGATGAAATATTTAGCATTCTAAAACGGGAACTTAAAAAATATAGGCAACCTGTGGTTTCAAGAGAGAAATGGGATAATATAGTAAACACTCCTTTTACAACCCTGGTATCCTGTATTTTAAGCCTTAGAACAAAAGATGAGGTAACTGAACAAGCATCGTATAGGCTTTTAAAAAAATATAACACACCTGATAGACTTGCTAAAGCACCATTAGAAGAAATTGAATCACTAATTTACCCTGTTGGTTTCTATAAAACTAAGGCAAAAAGACTCAAAGATATTTCTAAAAAACTTATTAAGGAATATAATGGTATGGTCCCGGATGATTTTGATGAACTATTGAAACTTAAAGGTGTTGGTAAAAAAACCGCGGCTATAGTAATAGTATACGGTCATAAAAAACCTATTTTTATACCTGTAGATGTACATGTTCATGTTATCGCTAACCGGCTGGGATGGGTTAAAACAAAAAACCCTGACGAAACAATGGAAGAACTAATGAGAGTTATACCACAGAAATACTGGTATGATTTAAACAATCTTTTTGTACAATTTGGTCAAAACATTTGTACAACTGTTTCACCATGGTGTTCACGTTGTCCAATTGAAAAATATTGCCCAAAAACTGGTGTAACGCGGAGAAGATAAAAAAATAAGATCACAATATTTTTTTTGTTAATTTTTTCGATTAATTTATAAACCAAACATAGCATTCATTTTTTTACAAGATCAAAGGCGGATGGGATGCAGAGTGAGAAAGAGAATGCTTTTTCTAAAGAGTATATGAGACCATTGGTTATTAGATCTCTTAGAAGAAGCAACATCCGGAAGAGAATAGCAGAATATCTCTATGACATAGGAGCCAGTGGTAGTTACACATCTGAGATAGCATATAACTGTAAAACAACTCCTACTAACGTACTTGGAGCAATTAGAGGCATGGGTTCTAGATACAAAATAGAGGAATCACTCATGGGTTTAGAAATCGTTGAACAAATAAACAGTGGTAAAAACGTGAAACTCTACCGTCTCACAGATTTTGGAAGAGAAATCATCGGTTCCCTTAAAAAACAATAAAAAAAAAGAAAAAAATTATAGATGGAAGTTTTCTATTTTTTTATATTTCTCTCCCACGTCTATTGATTTCAAACATTGTTGTAACCTGACTCTCTTCTACTTGTTCCATGTTTCCATCCTCGTATTGCACAACGATCCATCGACTAGGATGCGGGTAAACGTTTACAACCCGTGCTTTCCTCTCAGGAAGTTCAGGGTTTAAAGCATCTCTAACAAAAACTTCCACTCCTCTTCTAATACCACGATCTCTTAACATTTTAAGCCATGATCCCCTCCAAACATTCTTTACAGATTTTTTATAATAAAACAATTACATAGTTTATAAATTTATAGGAATTCCTTGATTCCTTCAAACATATTTATTGTTATCTTTTACTTTTTTTCTTTTATGTTTTCTCCAGTTTTTTCTCTTATATTTAAAAATATGACCAGATTTAAATATACCATATATGATATAATATTTGGAAACTATGGAGAGGGTATGGAGATGAAAATAAAGTTTTTCATTATAGGAACCCTATTTTTACTATTAGCATGTAGTTTTTTTACGGCAACAATATCTGCTGCCGAGAGACATGGAGCTAACGTATCATTTGCTAAAGAACCAACATATGAACTTGTAAACAGGTTAACAAAAAACAACAAAGTAATAGGCTGGGTTTTCCACATCAACGTTTACCTGCAAAACACAGGAGATAGAAGATCTGAAGAATTAATAGTAAACCTATCAGATGAAGAAGGTTTTTCACTAATGAAACAAGTCATATTAGAACCTGATGAAAACAAAACAGTTACATTCACCTGGTCTACAATCTCAAGTAAAGATCAACAACTCACGATAAAATACTTCCCAGCGGATTTAGATACCATCTGGAATAAATACAATAGTGGAATAACAACATTAAATGTGATCGTGGAAGGTAAAGACAGTATACCTGCTACAGGAATACCTGGTTTCGAAATACCATTACTAATGCTAACGCTAATATTCATAGTATTGTATCAAAAAAAGAAAAAAACACTTTAAAAACAAAATCTTATCTTCCTTTTCAAACCAAGCAACTATCTTTTTTTTAGATTCTTTCCACGACAACAATCTTAGCATGATCAACCTTAGAAACATTCTCTCCATCATATACTACAGAATTCATCTGCGCCTCTGTATATCCCATCCTTAAATTCTCTATCCATTTAGTCCCACTAACATTAACCAAAGTATCATTTTTATCATAAAACTCTACAGTTACATTAAGATTCAATACTCTATTAGCAATGTTTTTAAGACGATAATCAACCTGTGCTCTTAAAACAACATCACCTTCTTTATACAACGTTAGCTTACCATACGCAAGAGCTACTAAATCATTTGACTCAAGTTCAACATTTTCAATAACAGGACCACTATTTTTATTATTCTGCTCTAAACAACCACTTAAACATATAGCAGTTAATGAAATAAAACTAAAAACTATAAACAATTTTTTTAACCCCATTTTTTTCCTTTCCCTCCAGCTAAATTCGTCCCCATTTAGATATACAAACAAATTATATCCAACAAACTAAACTAACTATAAATATTCAGAGCTACAATAGTAGATTAACAACATGTTATTTATATTTTTATATATCACAATAAGATCTAAAAAGCTGAGAGTATCCCTCTCATATATTTTTTAGCAAAGGTTTAAAAAATTTAATATACCCTACATTACATAAAAGAATTTTAAAATAATAAAAAATTTATTTATCAAAAGTGTGGATGGGGTAGAAAAACAAAAATGCCTGAATTAGAAAAATCAGAAATTGTAAAACATGTTCTACAGGCATTAATAGATATATCCAGTAGAAAAACAACACAAGGGCATGCTGTTTCAACAATGTATGAATTAATAAAAAAACTACAAGAAAAATATGATTTCCTAAAACATGTTGAAATAAAAGACACCCGGTTTTTAGAAGTTGAAGAACCTGTTACCGTTATGTCAGATATCGACAAAGTTGAACCAAGTGACATAGGAAAAGCATTATATGATATTATTAAAACAATGAACACGGCCCTGGGTAAAAACGCTGGGTATTTTTTTATCAAAGAACTAAAAAACAACATAGGTGACATGTATAACTCAGTGATGATCGAGGAAATGGGTTTAGATCTCGGTCTAATGCAACTAGAGTTTGAAATAAATGAAATGACAAAGAAACTATAAAAAAATAGAATAGATTTTTCTTTTCTATATCTCCATAAAAAAATTTTTTTTCAGATAAATGTGTATAGACGTTTTTCTCTGTACAGTCATATGTATATACACCTGCATATGCATTTGAACATTTACCTGCAAATAAAGTATATAAGCAGTCCAGATATTAGTGAGAATAGCACTCTAAAAAGTTGTATATTATGCAACTCACAGGAGGGATGTGAAAAAGATGGGAAAAAGCATATGTAGAATATTGAAAGAAGAAGATGTTGGAAGCATTGGTATTGGCGCGATGATTGTGTTTATCGCTATGGTTCTTGTCGCTGGGATTGCTGCTTCTGTACTTATTCAGACGAGTACCACGCTAGAGTCACAAGCATTAGCTACAGGACAAGAAACCACAGCAGAGGTTTCTAGTGGTCTAGATGTTGTGAATATTGAGGGATATAACAGCTCAGGTACTATTAAATACTTGGCTATAACAGTTAGAGCAAGAGCTGGTTCTTCTGATATTGATCTTGCTCAGACAGTGATAGAGATTTCTGATTCATCTACGAAGAACTTTTTGACGTATGATGATAGCACGTATACTGGTGCAAGCAATGTTAATGGGAACATTTTCACAGATAGCTTCTACACAGCTGATGCAACACACTTTAGCATTATAGTTCTTGAGGATGCTGATGGTTCTTGTAGTTCTGCAAGCTCCGCGGTTATTAACACCGGGGATTACATAATTCTTGGTGTGAACACCAGTCAGTGTTTCAGCGGACTCAGCCCAAGGGATGATGTATGGGGACTTGTGATACCTGAAGAAGGATCACCAGGTGTTATTAACTTCAAATGTCCTGCTTCATTCACTGATGCTGTGATTGAGTTACAATGAGGAGGGTGATAAGAACATGAGAAAAATATTATATAAAATAATAAAAAGGAAGGATGTTGGTAGTATTGGTATTGGCGCGATGATTGTGTTTATCGCTATGGTTCTTGTCGCTGGGATTGCTGCTTCTGTACTTATTCAGACGAGTACCACGCTAGAGTCACAAGCAATGGCTACAGGTCAACAGACTACAAATGAGGTAGCTGGTGGTATCGCAGTTTTTGATATAGAAGGACATGTTGATACTGATATCGATGGTTTAGCTATAACCGTACGACCACGCGCGGGATCACCTGATATAGATCTCAACAACACTATTGTATTGTTAAGTGACGGATCAACTAAGGTATTGCTTACGTATGATTATGCTGATTCAAATCATTTCAACAGCTCAGTTAATGCTTCTGATGGATCTGTATTCGGGTTCAAGTACACTGATTTAACCAATGAGGAGTTTGGTATCCTTGTTCTTGAGGATGCTGACAGTTCTTGTCAGAGATATACTCCTGTGATTAACACTGGAGATAAAGTGATGTTATTTGTTGATACAGATGCTTGTTTCAGTAAAATACAGGAGAGAACAGACGTGTTTGGGTACATCTACCCAGAACATGGATCACCTGGTGTGATATCATTTAGAACACCGTCATCATATAGTGATACCATATATGATCTACAATGAGGAGGTTGAGAAGACATGAAAATATGTGAAACATTAAAAAGGAAGGATGTTGGTAGTATTGGTATTGGCGCGATGATTGTGTTTATCGCTATGGTTCTTGTCGCTGGGATTGCTGCTTCTGTACTTATTCAGACGAGTACCAAGTTAGAAAATCAGGCGATGGCTACAGGACAAGAAACCACAAGTGAGGTATCAACTGGTGTAGCAGTCTTTGATGTTCTAGGATACTCAGCCTCTTCAGGAGCTGCTATTTCAAAACTCGCTATAGGTGTAAGACCACGTGCGGGATCAGATGGTATCGATCTATCACAATTATATGTTGAACTCTCTGATACAAATAAAAAAGTTATTCTCAACTATACTACAAGTTTCTATGCAGAACCAGATGGGCAAGATGATGTCTTTAGTGCTAGTGTATTCCCAGATGATAATTATGCATATGGTAACGCTAGTAACACAGATGGTTCAATGTTTGGTTTACTAGTTGTAGAAGATGCTGATAATTCTATGTCGTCGAGTAACCCGGTTATGAACAGAGGAGACAAGGTATACATTTGTATCAATGCAACAGGTTGTTTCAACGGGATTTCTGAGAGATCAGATATCTGGGGTTTAGTCGTTGGAGAAGAAGGTTCTCCAGGTGCTATATCATTTAGAACACCTGCATCATATACAGATAACGTCATAGATCTACAATAAAAAGTAAAAATCTTAGCTGACTAAAAAAACACCAAAAGATATCACGTATCACGTGTGGCTGGTTTACATCCACACACAATTTCTCTCTCTCTTTTTTTAAATTTTTTTTGAAACAATTTTTTTTTTGATATTATAATATCCTAAAAAGAGATCATTAAAACATTATATTTTCTTTTTTGAGTATATATTCAAACTGGTAACATTTTAATATGTTCTTATTTTTAGAAAATATTAGCAGTACTATTTTATTTTACATAAAACCATAGTTTTTTATTCTAATTTTGTATTTACTATTAATTGGATGGGCTCTCTTTTGGGAAGGGGGGATGCCTTTAAACCTGGGTTTACTGGGAGGTGAGAAGAGTTAAAAATATTTTAACTCAAAAGACAAAATTGTCTAATGATGATGCAGCTATTGGTATCGGTTCGTTAATTATATTTATTGCTATGATTCTTGTCGCGGGTATAGTTGCATCAGTGATTATTCAGACTATGAATAGTCTTCAACAGCAGGCGTTGTTAACAGGTGAGCAAACAATAAGAGATATTTCTAGCGGTGTTAAAGTTACTCATGTAAGTGGGTATAATAATGGTTCAAAAATAACTCAGCTTGCAGTATTTGTTAGAACAACAGCTGGGTCTAATGATATCAATTTATCTTCTACCTATATTTCTTTATCTGATTCAGCGAAACATGTAGTGTTAAACTATACAACAAAATGTTTTAGCAGTACGGTTTCTAATGGTTTATTTAGTACCTTGAACTCAAGTAACTTAACAAGTACGACATATGGGATAATGGTGGTACGGGATATTGATAGTTCATGTACTATGAGTAGTCCTACTATAAATGATGATGATTTGGTAGTGTTATTAATTAACGCAACGAAGTGTTTTTCAGGTATTAGTACGAGGACTGATGTCTCTGGGAGTATTGTACCAGAGTACGGTATAAATGGTGTGATTAGTTTCACTACGCCTTCTGTTTATGTTGACCCAATAGTTGAGTTGCAATAAAAAAATGTGATACTTGCTAATTTTTTTTAACCCCCTTTTCTTGAGGGTTTTATCTCCCTTAAGTAAACTATACAATACTTTTTTCTTTTTTTTAGCCGAAGAATACTTTCGCTATTTCATATAAGTCCATATCAACTGTTTTAGTTTTTGAAACAGCTTCTTCGAGTTTAACTGGTACGATTTTGTTACCCTGAAGCGCTACCATTTTACCAAAGTCGTTGTTTTTGATTAATTCTACAGCGGCGACACCAAACCGGGTGGCGAGTACTCTATCATGCGCGGTAGGTGTACCACCACGTTGTACATGTCCTAATGCCGTAACTCTTGTTTCGACATTCATACGTTTCTCTATTTCCTTGGCGAGATAATGCCCGATACCACCTAGTCTTACATGGCCAAAATCATCTTTTTCACTAGTTTGAGTTATTAAACCCATCTCTATGTCGTGACTCTGTGTTACATTGTCTTCGTTACTTGTGTCGGTTATCTTTGGACGTGCTCCTTCTGCTACTGCTACGATACTAAATTTTTTACCACGGTCGTATCTAGATTTTAGATTTTTACAGACTTCATCAAGATCAAATGGTACTTCAGGTATTAGTATTTCATCTGCTCCACCAGCTATACCAGCCATTGTTGCTATCCATCCTGCATGACGCCCCATGAGTTCTACTACGATTACTCTAT
Organism: Thermoplasmata archaeon; assembly: GCA_003651045.1. Classification (GTDB taxonomy): domain Archaea; phylum Thermoplasmatota; class E2; order DHVEG-1; family DHVEG-1; genus B24-G9. The sequence continues at coordinate 8,773 of QMTJ01000016.1, forward strand.
GATGTGATTCAGCAGTGGTATGAAGCCTATCTATAGCCTCTGTTGCAATAGAAACAGCAGTGTCGAAACCAAATGTGTAATCTGTACCTGATAAATCATTGTCTATAGTTTTTGGAACACCAATCACAGGAACACCCATATCATATAGTTTTTTTGCTACACTAAGTGTATCATCCCCACCTATAGCAACAATAGCATCGAGTCCAAACTTGTTAATGTTATCTAGTACTCTTTGTATATCTTCTTTATTATTAAACGGGTTTGTCCTAGAAGTACCAATAATTGTGCCACCCTTAGGGAGGATACCTGAAACAGAGTAATCAGTGAGAAGTTCCATTTCACCATTAATTAATCCTTTCCAACCATTTTTTATACCGATAACATCCCAGTTGTATTGCCTAGATTTTTTAACCACTGCACGGATAACCGCGTTTAGACCAGGGCAGTCCCCACCACCTGTTAAAACACCTATTTTTTTCATATTAATCAAACAATCCTTTTTATTTTTGGGTTAAACCTGTAAGATACCTCTTTATCTCTCTATATTTTAAATTATGTATATTCTTTTAATACTTTCTCATAAGTGTTTAAATTTTTTTAAAAAGAGGAAGCCGCATGTAATTTTTTTTTCTTATGCACCTAGCATACCTCCAAAAACCACTTCTACTATATAACTGGTTATAGCTACAATCCATACAAATGGGACAAAATAAAGTAAAATAAGTAATCTATGGCTACCGCGTAGTAACTGAATAGTTGTAGCTAACATAAAACAATGTATCACTAAAACAAAGAAAACTATGATAAAATTGTTATTATAAACATTAGGGTTAATATAATGAAGTAATGTAACTCCTATGTTTATTTCAGTACCTGCAAAAGGGTTACCTGTCTCTTGCATTATCGTATTTAGATGCCTACCTATGATAAGTGAAACATATATAGCAAATGATATACCAAACGTGATACCAGCGAATAATGCTATAGAAGTGTTTACAATAGTTAACTTTTTCACACGTAGGTCACGTATTTTCCTCATATTCTCTGCTATCATACGTGAGACTTTACGAGGGTTAGCAGCAGCATAAGTTGCTTCACGGAACATTTCACTAGATCGTTGAATAAAATTACTTCCTGTATCTACACCGAACCACTCCCAAGCTGCATCATCATCAATACGAGTACGTAGTCTTGTATAAAGATCACGTATATGTTTCGTTAAAACACCATAATCTTTTTCACTTAAATAGTACACAGATTCGTTTATCTTTCCACCTCTCATCGTGGATATTGAACCAAGTGCTGGTAAAAAACTTAGGAAGTTTCTTTCTTTCCTTGAAATCTTTTGTTCTTCTACAAAAACTATAGCACCAACTATCATAAGAGGAGTTAAAGCTAAGGCAGTAAGTATTTCAAAGGGTAACGTCTCTATAAAAGGAAGTTTCAACTTGTATTTCCCAAGGAAGAACACTATAGCGAGTACTATCGTCGTAATAGCTGAAATATTGAAGATTTTTTTTATTTTTAATTCCAGTTCTCCTTTTTCACCGGTTACATGCCATATTTCATCTTGTGGAATCATAGCTTTCAACAGGTATATGAGGAGTCCTTCACTGATTATAAGAAGGAAAGACGAGAGATATAGGAACATGTTCATATCTTCAGTACCCATGATAATTGGTAAAACTATTCCAAGGGACATTACAAAAATTATAGCTATCAACATAGCTACGTAGACTTCATTAAGTATTACTACGTTTTCATTACTAGTTTCATACATTGTTTTGTATTCCTGCAAAACTGCACCTTGTTCTGTTTCAATGAATTCACGGTGTTCTACACCACTATCAAGACTCTGTGAAAAACGATCTAAGAAATCCTTCAATATTTTACTAGGTGTCCTAGCTGATATAAAACGAAAGGCTTTAGAAAGAGGCATACGCCACTGGGTGCTGAGTATACCAATTTTTTTTAGTTCTTCACCCAGTGCACCATATGCTTTTTTACCACCGATAATGTTTATTATATCACGGAGTGATAAATCAGAAATCGCTAAAACCCGTAGATGTGTTATAAAAAAATGCATTTTCGCGTTGATATCGTTTTCCCGGTTTTTCCATACTATAAACGGGTAAAAAACACCGATAAATATTGGAACTATCCCTCCTACAACAAAAGTAACAGGGTTAAAACTTAGAGGAACTGGAACAACTATCTCGAGTATAAATGGTGTTAAAAAAATCATTACCCCAAGTATTATTAGAGGTAATAGTACTGTTGTGTAAAACTTTTTAGGATTTTCAAGAGACCGGTATGCTATTTTTAACTGTTTTATGAAATCTTGTTTCTTTTCTGTCTCTTTTTCTTTTGCATCTTTTTTTGTTTTTTTCTCTTTTTTCTTTTCTTTTTTTGCCATAGTTATCTATATTTTTTTATAGTGATATAGGTAGACCTTTTTCTCCTTCTTTATAATAACTCCATATGAACTGGACGACCTCATAGTAGTCCATTATGTCTTCTTCAACCATTCTCTCGAGAATGTGTTTCCTTTTGTCATACTCCAGGTATATTTCTGATGGATCTGCATATCCAGCGTTTTTCGCGATTTTTTCTTCTAGGATGAAACTGTTCCTATTTGCTTTAAATCTATGTATATCCTCGACTGGGTCCCATTCAAATGCGTTTCTAGCCATTATACCATCTACTTCTCGGTTGTATCCTTCGATTTCATCTATGGATGTGACTCTTCTAATTAGTTTTCCACCTCTGTCTATAGCGAGTTGTATAACTACAAAATCTAGGTTGTCCATGAATGTTTTTGGTACATTGATAGGGTCACCTGTGAAACGCTGTATAACTTTAGTAACGCTACCAGCGTGGAATGTTGTCATACAGGGGTGACCTGTTTGCATAGCCTGGAACACTATATTTCCTTCTGCTCCTCTTACTTCACCAGGTATAATGTACTCGGGTCTGGATCTTAATGCTGCTTTTAACAAGTCGAATAAATCTACTTGTCCTTCTTCTGGCCCTGTTGTTTTTGTGAGTAAACGTTGCCA
>QMTJ01000017.1 GCA_003651045.1 Thermoplasmata archaeon
ACCGTGGTTGTAGTCCAAGCAGCATACGGTGTAGCACCACTACGTTGAATACCAGTATTAGAATATATTTGATTATTATAACATATATATATGAAATTAGTCTGTCTTTCTATTGCACCAGAAAGCGCCTGTAGACCAATATCATATGTACCACCGTCACCTGCCCAAGCAACAACAGTAGTATCTTTGTTCCCATGTATCCTAAGCGCAGCCTCAACACCACTAGCACCGGCAGCAGCTGCCTCAAAAGCAATGTTCATAACTGGAACATTAAAAGAAGTTTTAGGATGAAGACTCTCAATAACAGAAGTACAACAAGCTGGTACCACCATAATCATATTTTTACCAATAGCCTTGAACATGATACGCAAAGCCATTGTAGCAGGGCAACCTGGACACGCAGCGCTACCAGGTAGGTAACATTCTTCACGTGGTAAATCCTTAATCGCCAAAAACTATACACCTCCTTTTTCAAAACCATACCATTCCATATGTTTTGCTTTACCATCAACTACTTTTTTACACATCTTCTCTATATCACCATAGGTTACATCTTTTCCGCCAAGCCCTGCGATATAGCCGTAAACCTTTGCATCAGATTTACCATACAACGAGGCTTTCACCTCATTAAAAACAGCGCCACCTAACCCTATTGAAACGTTTCTATCGATAACTATTAAATCCGCTTTATCACCGAGTTTCACTATTTCTTCACCGGGGAATGGTCTAAAAACTCTTAAACGTGCGAGACCAATTTTGTAACCTTCTTTTCTCATGTTATCCACTGTTACCTTGCTTTCAGAGCCAATAGCACCCATAGCAACTAGTATATATTCTGCATCATCACATTTGTATAACTCTAATAAATCACCATGATATCTACCAAATCGTTTCTCCCAGTCTCTATTTATTTCAACAATTAACTTCTTCGCATACTCTTGGGCATTCTGCATATCCCTCCGTACTTTTTCATACTCATGTGGTAAAATTATATTACCAAACGTAATCGGGTTATCAACATCAAGTTTCCATAAAGGTTTACGTTTCGGAATGAAATCATCAACTTCTTCCTGTTCTGGGATATAGACTGGCATGGAGGTATGAGACAAAATAAAAGCATTATAGCTGATCATCACAGGGAGAGATATTTTTTCATGTTCAGCTAGTTTAAAAGCCTGAATAACTGTATCAAAAATCTCTTGATTACTACTACAATAAAACTGAATCCAACCGGTATCACGCTGAGAAACACTATCATTCTCATCAGCCCAGATATTCCAACCAGGGCCTACAACACGGTTAATGTTACACATGACAATAGGGAGACGAGCAAGAGCAGCCCAATGCAGCATCTCATGCATAAGAAGTAAACCATGAGAAGAGGTACCAGTAAACGTTCTAACACCAGCAGCACTAGCACCGATACAGGCGCTCATAGCAGAATGCTCGCTCTCTACACAAATATATTCACCTTTAAACTCACCAGTATCACGATAGTTTGCAATACCTTCTACAAGAGTAGTCTGCGGAGTAATAGGATACGCAGCAACTACATCAGGACGAGCCATCACTGCAGCCTTAGCAGCAATATAGTTACCAGTATCAATCATAACAGAACTCATTCTCTTTTACCCTCCCGTTCCATAACAATAGCACCGACTTTACAAACATCGGCACATATACCACAACCTTTACAATACTCATAATCTATATCAACAGAATCATCTTTATTCCGGATAATAGTCGCCTCAGGGCAATAAACCCAGCATCTAAGACATTTCACACACTTGTTTTTATCAAGAACTGGTTTAAAAACACGCCAGTTACCAGTTTTACCCATAGCACCCTTAGTAGGATACGAAATCGTTGTAACAACATTATATTTCTTCAAAAACTCACCTCCACCTGTTTATATGCATCCTCTGTCGCCTTTACATTTCTATCAGCTAACTCTCCTTTCCATTTCCCCTTTATCGTACTCTGAATTGATTTCAAAGTCACTTTCTCCAACACCTTAGGTATAGCACCAAGAATAGGCGTATTAACCACTGGTATACCTCCAACTAAAAGCTCATGTTTCAAAGCAATCCCTGTTGCATCAACAACGGCAGTACCATATTTTTTTGAAAAACTGAAATCCCCTGGTTTTTTAGTAGTATTAATCAAAATCTTACCGTTCTCTTTCAAACCATGAATTACATCAACGATATCCATAATACTTTCATCAAGTACTATTACAACATCTGGGTTATAGATTTCACTCCGTAAATGTATCTCTTCCTCGGATATACGAGCAAAGGCTTTCACAGGTGCACCACGACGCTCAGCACCAAAAAAAGGGAAAGCCTGAACACCCTTATTTCCATCTTTCAAAGCAGCTGCTACAAGAAGATTAGCCGCGGTTACAGCACCTTGCCCACCACGACCATGAAAAACTATTTCAACCAAGGTACTATCTACCATAACAATTTACACTCCCGAAAGCCGGAATGGAAATGATACATATAACTGTTTTGAATAAAAAATAAGAGAACCCCTCAGTTTTTCACTGGAGAGATTTCACTTTTGTACCTAATCTAATATCTTTATCACGTCGATCATCGATTTTCAACTCAGTAATCACTCTTTTAGCACCCATGTCTAACACAGCAACATGTGCCTTTTTCACAACATCAAACAATGTATCAAGATCCTTTGTTTCGATAACAGTAGCCATATCATTTGTTTCAAATTTTATATTGTTTTCCTGGAGTACATCTAACACTATTTTAACGTATTTACTAAGGCTTACTCCAACTCCAACTGGTGCTATACTAAGCTGCGAGAGTATCATTATAAAAAACCTCCTTTTTTTTTATCGGCATTAAACAACATCATGCTTCATTAAATACTTTTCCTATTGTTTGAACCAAATACTATTAAAACACTATTTTCATTCTCTTCACAAGTGTTAAAAAAAATTTAGTGTTTATGGGAGAGGAATTAGCGTGTTAAAGAACGATATAAAAAATAGACTTTTTATAGAAAATAAAACCCTAGATGATCTTAAACATAAACTTGTGATAGATAAGAAAAGATTAGATGAGATAAATGATTTTTTAATGAAGCCAGGTAATAAAATCATAGGTGATTTCTTAAAAGTTGTTGAAAAATATGGTACACCCGATGAGATAAACCTTAAAGCAAGAGAATCTGGGAAAATTGAGAATTTAATGACGCGTCTTAAAGAAAAAAATCCTTCATATGTGAAGGATCTCGAATGGTTGATTGAGCAGAGAGACGAGGGGGCTTTTATAACAGTTGATGAATACCGTGAAAAAATCTTAGGTGACAAAGCAAAAAACATGGATTTTAATGAGGATTTCGCTGTAACCCTAGAGATTAGTGCTTGTCAGTATTTCCCTGCTTTTATGAAGGAAGCGCGTCAGGCTGTGGAGAAACAAGAGTTGATGCCTGGTCGTTTTATACGTGTACGTTGTATGAAGGAGCAGGAGGAGGATGGTGATCTCCTTGCGATGGCTGCTGCTATGCAGATCATCGGTGCTAGTTGGTGTGAAACACTTGATACACGTGGTACTGATGGTTCTAATATACATTTAGGTGGTCCTGATACGATCACTGGTTATTTCGGTGGCGTGGGTGAACCTAATGATTACCCACTTAAATGGGTTGACGAGTTTTTATATTATTACACGAACTATGGTGTGAAACAGGTGCTTAATATTAACCCGGGTACTATTCTTTTGGGTTATCTGATGCATAAACTTGGTATTGATGTTGAGTTTAAAATCTCGGTTTATATGGGTAATGACAACCCTTATGCTGTTTTTTGGACTCTTATGGCTGCTCGTTTGTTTTCACGTGAAGATAGTTCTACATCATTGATTGGTTTTAATTTTAGTAACTCTGTTAACAATACTACGATTGAGCTTAGTAGTGAGATACGTAAATCTCTTGGATTGGAGGATTTTGTACGTTTTGAGCATCATATCCTTGAAACTTGGAAGAGTATAGTGATTCAACCATATGACCGACGTGAGGAGTTACTTGAACTAGCTAGTAAAGTTAAGAACATTAGTGCTAAACATGAGGGTGGCGAGGTAGATGTGGATTCTAAACGCGAACATCCAACAGATATACTGGATTATTTTCTCTCTAAATCTGAGATTGAAGAAAAAAGTCTTATGCCCGCGTTAGTTCAGAATTACATGGATAAACACGCGGCTATAAATAATACTGCTCGTGCACTTACTGAAAATGGTCTTAGTTTTATTGCAGCACCGTTATTACATCACAGGAGGTAAGAAAAGAGTTATGGATTTTAAAATAGGTTTTATTGGTTTTGGAACTGTTGGTCAAGGTTTAACGGAGATTCTCCTTGAAAAGAAGGATATGCTTGCTAAGAAATTTGATTTTCATTATTCTGTTGTAGCAATTTCTGATATTATGAAAGGTTCTGTTTATGATGAAAATGGTTTAGATATGAGGAAAATCTTAGAGCTTGTTAAAAATGGTAAAAAACTTGATGAGTACCCTAGTGGTGTTAAAGGAATGGATGCGTTAGAGACCATAAAAAATACCAATGCAGACACAATTGTAGAGGTAACGTTTACTAATGTTAAAACAGGTGAACCTGCTCTTACTCATATTAAAACAGCTTTACAATGTGGTAAACATGTGGTGTCTACTAATAAGGGTCCTGTGGTTAAACAAGCTATTGATTTAATTAAGTTGGCAAGAGAAAACAATGTCTATTATGGTTTTGAAGGAGTAGTTTTAGCTGGTACTCCTGCTATTAACCTATTTGAATATTGTCTCGCTGGTAACCATATATCTGGTTTTAAAGGTATACTAAATGGTACCACTAACTATATACTTACTATGATGGAAGAGGGCATGTCATATGATGAAGCTTTGAAAAAAGCACAGGAACTAGGTTACGCAGAGGCAGATCCAACTGGTGACGTAGAAGGTCTTGATGCCCTAGGGAAGGTTGTTATTCTTACAAACGTGGTACTTGGTAAAAACATTACATGGGAGGATGTTGAACGTAAAGGTATAACAGATATTACTGAGGAAGATATTGAGGAAGCAAAAAAAGAGAAGAAAAGATGGAAACTCATCGGTAGTTCTGAGATTCAAAAAGATGGCTCAGTTAAAGCTAGAGTATGGCCTGAGAAACTACAATTAAATGATCCACTTGCTGGTGTGATGGGAGCAACAAATGCTCTCACTTATTATACTGATGAACTTGGTCCTGTAACAGTTATTGGTCCTGGAGCTGGACGTCGTGAAACAGGTTTTGCTTTATTAATAGATTTATTGAATATTAATCGGGAACTTAAAAATTAAAAAAATTTTATGTGATGTCTATGAGTGGTGGATATACTGAGAAAATACTGGTTATAGATTTAGAAAAACAGAAAATCAATGTTGAAAAAACTAACCTTGATGATGCTAAACTTTTTATCGGTGCAAAAGGACTAGGTGCAAAATATCTCATAGATCACCTCCCGAAGGGTACAGATCCACTCTCCCCAGGGAATATTTTGATTTTTACAACAGGTCCATTAACGGGTACTCATGCTCAGACTAGTGGCCGTGGAACTGTTGTTACTAAAAGCCCTTTGACTGGTCTTTTTGTTGATTCACACTTTGGTGGAGTATTCGCTGCTGAGATGAAAAAAGCAGGATGGGATTTTATCGTTGTTAAAAACAAGGCAGAAAAACCTGTGTACATAGTGATAAAAGATGACAATGTGGAATTCAAAGATGCATCAAAACTTTGGGGGAAAGAATGCTTAGAAACACATAACTTTCTTCAAAAAACAGAGGGTAAAATGAAAACAGCAGTAATCGGCCCTGCTGGTGAAAACCTAGTAAAAATCGCATGTATAACCTTTGATGGTCATCGTCATGCAGGTCGAGGTGGTACTGGTGCTGTTATGGGGTCAAAGAACCTAAAAGCAATAACTGTATCTGGAACTAAAAAAATCCCTTTACATAATGAAAAAGCATTTAATGAAAAAGCAAAAGAGGTGCTAAAACAGATTCAAGAAAATAGTTTTATACCAATTCGTAGGAAATATGGTACCCCTTACTGGGTTCAGATAATCAACAGCGAGGGGTTCATACCAACAAGAAACTATACTGAGGGTTATTTTGAGTATGGTGAGGAGATAAACGCTGAAACAATGCAACAGCGTATAGTTGATAGTGGTGGTGCATGCTATAACTGCGTAATTGCTTGTTGGAATAAATCATCAATTAAACAAGGTCCCTTTAAGGGCACCTCTCTTATTGGTCCTGAATATGAGACTATAGCTCTCATGGGTTCTAACCTTGGATTGGAATCTATTGAGGATGTAGCTTACGTGTGTGATCGCTGTAACGAGCTTGGTATGGATACGATATCGATGGGTGGTATTCTAGGATTTACTATAGAAGCATACAACAAGGGAATAATAACAAAAAGAGATCTTGATGGGATTGAGATTGGATGGGGTAAACCAGTTGAACTATCAAAACTGATGGAGGCTATTGCATATAGAAAAAACAAAACCACAAGACTACTAGGTGAAGGAATAAAAACAGCATCTGAAACACTGAATGCTGAAGATTTTGCAGTTCATTGCAAGGGTATGGATCTCCCTGGTTATGATCCACGTGGTGTTTTTGGGATGGGTCTTGCATATGCAACATCAGACCGAGGAGCATGCCATCAACGAGCATGGACTGTACGAGCAGAGCTTAATGATCCTGAACTTGATCGTTTCTCATTTGAAAAAAAAGCAAAAATCGTGAAAGAAGTACAAGATGAACGTGCAGCGTTTTTCTCACTAGTCTTATGTGATTTCGCACCAATCTCAGAAGAACATTGTGTAGAAATGTGGAATCTCGCAACAGGTTTTGATCACAATGTCGAAAGCTATCTTAAATGCGGAGAAAGAATATGGAACCTCATAAGAGTTTTCAACTTAAGAGAAGGACTCCCGCCTGGTAGTGATAAACTTCCACCAAGACTCTTCAAAGAACCATTCACTAAAGGCCCAGCTAAGGGAATACTGCTTAACGAAAAAGATTTTGAAAATAGCCTACAGGAATACTATACTCTCCGTGGATGGGATGAAAAAGGAGTACCGACAATAGAAAAATTAAAAGAACTCAATCTTGAAAATTATTCAAAAATGGTTAGGTGAAAAAAAGTTATGCCGGAATTAAGCAATGGAGCAAACCATATCTATGGTGAAGCTGCTTTTGAGGTTCTAGCAAAAGCACAAGAGCTAGAACGGCAAGGTAAACACATCCTTCATTTTGAAATCGGTGAACCAGATATGGAAACACCAGATAACATAGCAAAGGCAGGGATACAAGCAATTCGAGATAAAAAAACACATTACACACCCTCAATTGGTATCCTCGAGTTACGTAAAGCTGTACAGGATGAAGTTGAAAAAACACGTGGATACCGACCTGATCTCGAGCAAATAATAATCACCCCAGGTCTTAAACCAGGTATATTTTTTTCAATGCTAGCAATAGTTGATACAGGTGATGAAGTCATTTACCCTGACCCTGGTTATCCAACTTATGGTTCTACAACATCTTTTATTGGTGCAAAAAAAGTTATGGTGCCTCTACTTGAAGAAAATGATTTCCGTATGAACCCTAATGATATACGTGAACGTATCACTAGTAAAACTAAGCTTATAGTCATTAACTCTCCTCAAAACCCGACAGGTTCCGTTATGACAAAAAAAGAACTTGAGGAAATAGCAGAAATCGCAGAGGAACATGATATATTTATTCTTTCTGATGAGATTTATTCAAAAATGACATATGAAACAAGACATTATAGCCCTACAGTTAGAGATGAAGCAAAAGAAAGAACCATACTCTTGGATGGTTTCTCCAAGTATTACGCCATGACAGGTTGGCGACTAGGATTCATGGTCACCCCTGTTAAGATGGCAGAAAGATTAAAAGATTTCCTTGTAACCTCTATATCTTGTACAGCTGAGTTTACACAATGGGCCGGTGTAGAAGCACTTACTGGTGACCAAAGTTTCATCCCCAGGATGATGAAAAGATTCAAAGAAAAAAGAGATAGAATCGTAAAAGGATTAAACTCGATACCAGGTTTCAACTGTTTATCACCCAAAGGTGCTTTTTATGTTTTCCCAAATATCAAAGAAACAGGTATGAGCTCTCAGGAATGTGCAGATCACCTCCTTTACAATGCCGGTGTAGCAGCTTTACCTGGTACCGCATTTGGCCCCTATGGCGAGGGATACCTACGTTTCTCTTACGCAACAACTTTGGAAAACATAGATGAAGCTGTTAAAAGAATTAAAAAATCATTTAAAGATACTGAATAAAAAAAATCAGACATATTTCTCTATAAGATCAGCGATGTCAGTTGGAAACCTTGCCAGTTTTACATCTGCTTTTTCAAAAGCTTTAATCTTAGACTCAGCTGTTCCTTTACCACGAGCAATAATTGCACCAGCATGACCCATACGTTTACCTGGTGGAGCAGTACGACCTGCGATGAAAGCAAACACAGGTTTACTAATATACTCCTTAATGTACTCAGCAGCATCCTCTTCAGCAGTACCACCAATCTCACCAACAAGTACAACTGCTTTTGTGTCCTTATCTTTTTCAAAAGCATCCAGTGCTTCAATAAAAGTAGTACCAATAATTGGATCACCGCCCAAACCTACACAAGTACTCTGACCAATACCTTTCTCTGACAACGAGTTAACAATTTCATAAGTGAGAGTACCACTCCGGCTAGCAACACCAACATTACCTACCTTGAAAATATTACCAGGTAGTATACCAATCTTGGTTTTACCAGGACTGGCAATACCAGGACAGTTAGGACCAATCAACAAAGCACCTTTATATTTAGCATAATGAACAAACTCCATAGCATCATGAAATGGTATATTCTCCGTGATCACCACAACTGTCTTAACACCTGCATCAAGTGCTTCAAAAACAGCATCCTTAGCAAAACGAGCAGGAACCAAAACCAAAGATGTATCTGCCCCAGTTTCATCAACAGCCTCTCTCACACTATCAAAAACAGGTACACCATGGACATCCTGACCCCCTTTACCAGGAGTAACACCAGCTACAACCTTCGTACCAAAATTTAACATCTCACCAATATGAAAAACACCCTGATGACCAGTAGCACCCTGAACCAAAACCTTGTTTTTTTCATCAACAAAAATACTCATAATTTATTTCCCTCCTCCTGCTAAATCAGATGATCTCTGAGCGGCATCCTGCAAAGTCGTAGCAGTAACTAACCCTGCATCTTTCAAAATCTCCTTAGCTTTATCCTCGTTCATACCTTTAATACGAGTAATCACCGGGCAATCAATACCCTCCTTACTAATAACTGCTTTAACACCTTTTGCAACAGTATCACACTTAGTAATACCACCAAACAAATTCAAAAAAATCACCTTAGGTTTAGCCTTTTTCATAAGTTCAAAAGCCTGCTTAACCTTTTCAGGATCATCAGTACCACCAAGATCAAGGAAAACACCGCCTTTGCCTTTAAAATGAGTCAATGCATCAAGTGTAGCCATAGTGAGACCGGCACCATTAGCAATAACACCAATATTACCATCAAGTTGGATAAAAGAAATACCTTTTTCTTTCGCATCTTTTTCAAGAGGCGTGAGCTCAACATGTTCAGGGATAATATCAGGATGACGAAACAAAGCATCATCGTTAATAATTATCTTCGAGTCTAAAGCCACTACATTTCCATCACTAGTGAAAACCAATGGGTTGATTTCAACAAGTTCACAATCATACTCCCTAAACAGTTTATAAATCTGAGTAAGAACCTCAGACACCTCTTTACCTTCCTCTTTCCCAAGTCCCAGCTTAGATATAATATATCTAATATTAAAACTCTGAAGACCAATCAAAGGATTAACCCATTCCTTGAAAATTTTTTCATCAGACACACTTTCTATATCCATACCCCCCTCAGCACTGGCCATAATAAGAGGCATCCGTTTACTACGATCCAAAGAAACACTGAGATACAACTCTTTTTTAATATCGATCATTTTCTCAGCAAGAACTTTTCTTACTTTGTAACCACGGAGATTCATCCCCATAATCTGACCAAGTTTCACCTTTGCATCTTTAAGGTTATCAGCCTTTTTAATACCACCAGCTTTACCACGTCCACCAACTGGAACCTGAGCCTTCAAAACCAATGGGAAACCCAAGTCAAAAAAATCCTTCTCACTCTCAACAAGCCTACCATTCGGAACCATTATACCATACTTTTTAAACAGTTCCTTCCCCCTATACTCAAAAAGTTTCATAGCACACTAAATGCAAATTCAAATATTTAATAGCTTTTTAACCCAAAAATCACAACCTACAATCTTATGCGTGATAGGAGTAAACTTGAAATCTTTAATAAAAACAAGAGTATTCAAACCATAAGTACGAATAACAGGATCCTCAGCAATCCAACGATTACCTTTCAAAATATGCATAATCCTAGTTCTATCACCTTTATAATCATCATAATTTGAATAAACCGAAAGCATAACCGCTTCAAACTGACGAGTTGCAAAAAAAACCGTGGAATCACTCATCAAAACATGGCCTTCATCGTTCTCAATACCTGGAGGGTTACGCGGATCAAAACGAATATGATAAAAACCAAGGATTTCAAAACCAAGTTTTCTAAAATTAGGAATACAAATACGCCGAATAAGATTATTCTCCTCAAAACGACGACGTAAACGAGAAACAGTATGACGAGAAATACCTATCTCACGTCCAATACTTTTATCAGACATATCCGGGTAACTAACAATCATACAATAAACATTTTTCTCAGTATCAGACAAACTAACACTCTTACTATGACGAAAAGCAAGATTCACAACAGATCCTTCCTCATCTACAGGTATATCAAAACTATTACGAAGTAAAGGAGCAAAATCAAAAAAACGATAAACCTTACTAATATCAAAAGGAAAAATCACCATACTAGGATACGCTTCCTCCAACAAACCACGGCTGCCAAACGTTTGAGTACGAATATCATTAATACGCCCAATGGTAGTATAATCCTTAGATAAACTCAGAGAAAAACCCTTATCCTGCTCACCAACAGATAAAAAAATCTCTTCAAAAACTTCAATAGTTCTACCTGTGATCTCCACCCTCTTATGCAAAGGAATTAACGGGTTGAAACTCGTGTATATCACCACTAACATCTGACAACCCATGTTCTGAAGACGCGGTATTATAAGATCCCTATA
>QMTJ01000018.1 GCA_003651045.1 Thermoplasmata archaeon
ACACCAAGTTTTTCAGCCTCAACAGCCTCCTCAACATTATGAACAGTCAATCCAATGATTTTCTCATCACCAAGAAGTCGTCTAGCAATCTCAACAGGCATATCATTTTGACCAAGATGAACACCATCAGCATCAACAGCCAGTGCAACATCAACCCTATCATCAACAAGGAAAAAAGCTCGATCCTTGCAAAGTTTTTTTAACTGTTCAGCCTCCTTAATCATATCCCTAGTAGATTTATTCTTCTCCCGATATTGCACTATTTTACAACCAGCATCAACAGCGTTTTTAACATCAAATAACGTACCATTTTTACTCAACGATGAATATGTAACCAGATAGAAATCAATATCTCTAAGACTCTTCAACTTTAACCAACCCTTCAACATTTTTACCTAATCTCCCTAGAAGAATACCAGCTAGTTTCTTCCCAGACAACAGCATACCACCAAAAATCGGACCCATACGATTAGCACCAAAAGCAGCATTAGCAGCCATACCAACTACAAACACATTAGGATAAACCTCACGTGTATTCTCAACAACAGTACGTTCACCAACATCCGCGTTCATCGACTTCTCACCCATAATTTTACCAGTTTTTGTAAACAATTTACCAGGTACTTTTTTCTCCAAAATCTTCAAAATCTCAAGAGGATGACCAGTAGCCTCAACAACA
The DNA here is from genome assembly GCA_003651045.1 of Thermoplasmata archaeon. Classification (GTDB taxonomy): domain Archaea; phylum Thermoplasmatota; class E2; order DHVEG-1; family DHVEG-1; genus B24-G9. Next base: position 680 of record QMTJ01000018.1, read on the forward strand.
AACCTAGAACGCACAGACAAGGGATCCACATGAAGACCAGCAAGCTCTACAGTACTCCAGTTAACTACAACACCACAAACACCAGATTCATCAATCATTACATCCTCAACAGATATACAATTAAACACCCTAACACCAGCTTTCACAGCCTTCGAACAAATAGTAGAAATAGCCTCAACAGAATCAGCAGTATAATACCCCCTGTCATATTCCTCAGTAGTAACACCAAACTCTTCAAGGATCTCTTTACCCTCTTCACCAACCACGATCTCATTAAACATCATACCGCCACCCCACATACCACCACCAACAGAGAGTTTACGCTCAAAAACAGAAACCCTTAAACCATTTTTTGCAAGATAATACGCCGTGGTAAGACCAGCAGGACCAGCACCAGCTATAACAACATCTTGATCTAAATTTTCAACAAATTTTTTTGTAAAACGTTCAACAATTGCCTTCGTAATTTTCTCATCTTCCAACTTCATCATATATTTCCTCCTTTATTTTCAAAACCTTATTCACAACATCAACAGCATTATTTCCAAGCACATAAGCACATGGTTCAATACCAAAATCACCCTCATGAAGAAGAACATCAACCTGTTTCAATTTATCCCTAAGTTTATAATCCTTTGTCAAAAAACCATAGGTAAAACCAGTTTTACCAATATCTTCAACATAAGCAATATTCATAATCGCATTAACATCTAGAATACTCTTCAAACTAAGGAGTAACGAAGAAAGATGTCTACTCTTACCAAACCGTATACCATTATAACCAATAACTCTACCATCAGCAACAATCAACCCATTAAGAAAAGCAGCAACATCATCAGAACCACTAGGTTTTTCTTTAGCCATTGCAATATTAATCTTAACCTCCGGTATAAGACCACTAATATCTCGTTCTTTAAGTAACAAAAAAGCCTCAGTTAAATTATTAACGATCTCATTATTTTCATCATTTATCAACTCGTTTTTTCTAGCAATAAAAAAATTACCCTCCAAGGGTTCATCAGAAAAAGAAACACAAGTACGAAATATCACTGATTGACCAGCTAATATCCTCTCAGCTATATCCATAGCAGTCTTCAAAACATTATCTGGGATTTCATCTTTGGATTTACAATAGTTACTAACCATCGGCTGAGAAATATCTAAAAGACTAGAAAGTCTAGATTGATCAAAATTTTTTTGATACAGAATTTGAGCTAAAGCTTTTTTCAGAATAACCATATCCTTGCTATCTATAAAGATTGCCTCCTCCGCCATATTAGCTATTTATAGGAATATATTAATCATTTATATAAGTTGGGGTTGCTATAAAAAAACAACTACAACTTCAACAATTAATTTATACCAACAACCACAATTACCATATTGTGTTCACAATTAGAACATTCAAACCAACAGACATGTTCTCAGTGATAAAAATAGCATCGGAAACACTCACTGAACAATATAACCCTAGCCTCTTTAACTATTTTTATGAAACATACCCACAAGGTTTCCTCGTAGCTGAAAAAGCACACAAAATAATAGGATTCATCGTAGGAGTAAAAACAAGTATAAACTCAGCAAGAATATTAATGCTTTCTGTATCAAAACCATATAGAAGACAAAAAATAGGATCTACACTACTAAAACAATTCATAGAACAAATAACCAAAGAATATGTAAAAAACATAACATTAGAAGTAAGAACAAAAAACCATGAAGCTATAAAATTCTACGAAAAACACGATTTCAAAATAACAAATAAAATAACAAAATTTTATCAAAACGGAGAAGACGCATACATCATGGAAAAAACTCTATTTTAAGGAATGAAGTAACTCTTTTTCTTTCTCCGTCATAAAACGCTCAGCCATTTGATCAAGCCTATTAGATACTTTCTCGAGACCTGGGCAATTATTCCTAGATAAAAGCGTTGCAATACCTTTACTAAGTGTAAACACCGCGAGTTTATGTTCACGTTTCGACTTGTAAACCTGATATGGTGTAACATTGAGTCTATTATAAGCATTGAACTCATCTCCTCCGTTGTTCTCTACCATCTCCTCTAAATGTGTTTTCAACTGAAGCAAAAAAGTGTGAAGTTGTATAAGCTCATCTTTCTGCATAATCAATCAGCCCTCGATCCCAAAATAATTCTAAATCGAAATAATCATTAGGCTTTTTATGATTTTCTATTCAACTTTTAAATACTACTAAATAATACAAATACCTAAGCATATTATATACAAAAAAATATAAAAAAGAGAGGAGATTTTATTCCAATTCGTTTTTAGTTAAAACCTTTACAGAAGACGGCATTTTAACAACGTTACCAAGTTTAATACCCACGATCTCTTTAACGTTTTTACTATTCGCAATATCAAGAAGACGTTGAGTGATAATACCATCAAACACAACTGTAGATATATTGTTACTCTTCTTCAATGAATCTGTAAGCTCTCTAACTGGTATCTTTTTAATCTCTTTACCATTCTTATCAAAAAGTACTGCTTTAAGAGAACCAGAGATTTCCTTAAGTATTTTACCATACGTTTTTTGTTTGTCACTAATAATTTTTTCCTTCTCTTTTTTAGATTCCTCTTCAGCTTTTGGCTTCTCTTCTTTCTTTTCTTTTCTTAGAGCTGCTACAGCTGCTGAAGGTTCTTTTTCTTCTTTCTTCTCAATTTTAATATCATACATTTCAGCATATTGCTCAGCAGGAATTTTATTCTTCAAAGCTTTCATAATAAGTTTTTGAGGAATCTCCTCGACTTCTCTGGTAGCAGGTGCACGAGCTACAAAATCAATATCAGCAGTCTGTAATAACTCTTTGAGTATAAGTTCACCACCACGGTCACCATCTACAAAAGCAGTAGAAATCCTCTCCTTGGTTAAATCAATCACAGTTTTTGGAATATTTGTACCACCAACTGCTATAACATTTTTAATACCATATTTTAGAAGATTAAGTACATCTCTTCTACCTTCAACGATAATTATTGCATCACTTTTTTCAATATTTGGACCAGCGGGACAGTGATCAGGACCATAAGTTGTAATTTCTTCTACTTGAACAGCCTGTCTAACAGTATCAGCAATGCTTTCCCCTTCGATTTTTCCTTCCTCCATCACCTGGTTTAATAACTCTTTTGCACGTTCTATAACCTGTTTTCTCCGGACAACTCTTACATCTTCAACTTGTGTAGCAGTAATAGTCGCCTTACAGGGACCTACTCTATCTATACTTTCAAACGCTGCTGCTAGTATAACAGTTTCAACTTTATCTAGGGATGTTGGGAGGGTTATTGTACCCTCGCTTTTACCATTCTTTGATTCCAACTCTACCTCTATACGCCCTACCCGGGCAGACCTTTGAAGCTCCCTTAGATCTAACTCGTCACCTAACAAACCTTCTGTTTGACCAAAGATAGCTCCCACTACATCTGATTTTTCAATTATACCATCAGCTTTAATATGAGCTTTAATTAAATATTTCGTTGTTGCTGGATCGATTACCATTTTTATTAACACCTCTTTCAACTATGTTTTTTTGAAAAATAGCACCTCCATCCGCTCTCTTTAGCAGATAATAGATATTGAATGTTTATATCATCTTTTTATGTATTACATATTTTGTGATTTGATAGTTAAGCGGTTGAATGTGAATTAACCATGATAGATTAATGCACCTTCATAGGTGCTACTTTTCAAATACATCTTTACATGTATTATATATCAAATATATTAGCCATGCGCCATATTTAAATGTTATGCTTATATTCACAATAAAAGTTATTCCTGAATCCTAAAATAAAGTGTTTCATATGAAAAAGAAAATCTACATTGGTGTAGCCTGGCCATATGCAAATGGATCACTTCATCTAGGGCACATAGCAGGATGTTACCTACCTGCAGATATTTTTGCAAGATACAATAGAATGAAAGGTAGAGATGTGCTAATGGTTTCTGGAAGTGATGAACATGGAACACCTATTACAATCACTGCAGAAAATGAAAAAACTACACCACAGGACATCGTAGATAAATACAATAAGGAACACACAGAAAACATGAAACAAATGGGGATTTCTTTTGATCTTTTTACTCGCACAACTACAAAAAACCATGAAAAAGTTGTTCAAGATATTTTTTTAACACTATACAACAAAGGATACATTTACAAAAAAAATGTTAAAGCATTCTATTGTAATCATTGTAACCGTTTCTTACCAGATAGATACATAGAGGGAACCTGTCCTTATTGTGGAAATGAAAAAGCGAGGGGGGATCAATGTGATGAATGCGGTAAAATGCTTGACCCGGAGGAGTTAAAAAATGTTAAATGTAAAATCTGTGGTGGCACTCCTGAGATAAAAGTTAGTGAACATCTATTTTTTGCATTAAGTAAATTTGAGTCTAAACTCAAGAAATGGATTAAAAAAAATAAACATTGGAAGTCTAGTGTTCTTAAATTCACAGAAAACTGGCTTAAAGAAGGATTAAAAGATAGAGCAATCACCAGAGATATAAACTGGGGTATAAAAGTACCAGTCGACGGTTTTGAAGATAAAAGAATCTACGTCTGGTTTGACGCAGTAATTGGTTATTTATCTGCTAGTAAAGAATGGTCACAAAAGATAGGATCACCAGATAAATGGGTTGAATGGTGGAGAAACAAGGATGCTAAACATTATTATTTCCTCGCTAAAGACAACATCCCTTTTCATACCCTCATCTGGCCTTCTATACTAATGGGTTATGATGAAACGTTAAATCTACCATATGATATCCCAGCGAATGAATATTTACGTTTGAAAGGGGAACAGTTTTCGAAGAGCAGAGGTACTGCTATCTGGATTCCAAATATCCTGGAGAAATTTGATGTTGACGCTGTACGTTATTATCTCTCAATCAATATGCCAGAGAACAAGGATACTAGTTGGATGTGGGATGATTTTGTTGCAAAGAATAATGACGAGCTTGTAGGAGCTTATGGTAATTTTGTTCATAGAGTCGTAACTTTTACATACAAGAATTTCGGTGAGATCCCTGCATTAAAAGAACTTGATGATTTTGATAAAGAAGCTCTTGAAAAGATAAAAGAAACCTCAATGAAAGTTTCAGAGGCTATTGAAAAATGTAGTTTCAAGAAAGGTCTCCGTGCTGCTATGAATCTGGCACAGTTTGGTAATTTTTATTTTGATCAGAAACAACCATGGAATCTTGTGAAAAATGATAAAGAGGGTTGTGGCACAGTTCTTCATATTTGTTTGAAGATTGTGAAAGCACTCGCTGTTTTTATGGCGCCATATTTACCTTTTTCTTCAGATAAAATTTGGAATGTTCTTGGATATAAAGAATCAATTCATACTATAAGTTGGGATCAATGTTTAGAGGATCTTAAAGCCGGAGTGGAATTGGAGAAACCAAGGCCATTGTTTAAAAAGCTTTCACTTGAAGAAATAATAGTTCCAGCTGAAGAGGAGGTTTTTTCTAAACTTGATTTACGTGTTGCTAGGGTTATTGATGTAAAGGATCATCCTAACGCGGATACATTGTATTTGCTTAATTTAGATGTAGGCGAGTTAGGAAAAAGAGTTATTGTCGCAGGGATGAAACCTTATTATTCAAAAGATGAAATTAAAGGAAAATCAATTGTCATTGTTTCTAATCTTAAACCAGCTGTCATCCGGGGTGTTAAATCTAATGGTATGCTATTAGCTGCAGAGGATGAAAACGGTGTTTGTTCGCTTCTTAACCCAGGTGATGCTACTCCAGGTTCAAAAGTAGTTATCGATGGTATCCCTCAGGAGCCTGTGAATGTTTTAGAATTTGATGATTTTAAGAAAGTAAATATGATAGTTGATGAAAATCAAAAAGCAACATATAAGGGGAGAATACTTTATACTGAGAAGGGTGACGTTGTTTCTGATAGACCTGTCAAAAAAGGAGCGAAGATATTATAGGAAAAAAAGATGAAATATAAAATAAGAGGAGAAAGATGGTTATGAATGTTGTTGTGAAAACTGATTTACCTTTGAAGATATTCAAAAAAGGGAAGGTTAGAGATGTTTACGAAGTAGATGATAAACTTTTACTTGTTGCTACTGATCGTATCTCGGCTTTTGATCATGTACTTCATGAACCCATACCAAATAAGGGTATCTGTTTAACGCAGATTTCAAGGTTTTGGTTTGAATATTTTAGAGATATAGTTCCTAATCATATGATATCTGCTGATGTCTCTAAGTACCCTGATGAATTACAAAAATTTGGTGATATTCTTAATGGTCGTAGTATGCTTGTGAAAAAAGCAGATGTTTTCCCAATAGAATGTATAGTCCGTGGTTACCTTTCAGGTTCAGGATGGAGATCCTATCAAAAAACCGGTGAAATATGTGGTATAAAACTTCCCCCAGGACTTAAAGAGTCACAGAAGCTAGACGAGCCTCTTTTCACTCCTTCTACAAAAGCCGAGTCTGGCCATGATGTTAATATCTCTTTTGAAAAAATGAAAAAGTTAATTGGTGATGAGTACGCTGAGAGACTAAAGGAATTATCTCTCAAGATGTACAATAGAGGAACAGAATACGCATGTGAGAAAGGTATTATCATCGCTGATACCAAGTTTGAGTTTGGTAAAATTGATGACGAAATAATCGTTGTAGATGAATTACTTACCCCTGATTCATCGCGTTTCTGGCCTGCTGACCTATATGAACCAGGTAGATCTCAACCTAGCTTTGATAAACAATATGTTCGAGACTATTTAGTAAGTACTGGGTGGGATAAAAATTCTAGTCCTCCACATCTTCCAGGAGATGTAATACTAGAGACTCAGAAGAAATATCAAGAGGCTTATGAGAGGATTACTGGAGAAAAATTTATGTTCTAAAAATTTATTATATTTTTATGAAGAAATTAAAAACTTGGTTTTTCAGTCTATTTATAATAATTATTTTAACTATCTCAGCTACATCAACTGGTGTTTTATCTAAAAATATTATGAAATCTATTGAAACCTGTAAAGGATCTATCAATAATTTTTATTTTGTCCACGTCACTGACACGCATGTTATGGATGACAAATTTGATAATGGTTTTTCTAAGATGAGGCTTAGATCAGTTCTTGAGAATGTTACTTCATTTGAGGAGAAACCTGCTTTTGTTGTTATTACTGGTGATCTTGTTGAATGGGGTAGTAGTAGGTCTGGTGCATTGAATTATCAGACTTTTCTTGATTGTTTTTATGAAAAAGATAACCAGTTGTATGCTGACAAAGGTTGTTCTATACCGGTTTATACGACACCAGGTAACCATGATTATTTTTGGGAGAACAATCTAGATAATTATCATACTTATGTTGATAAGAATCACATTGCTGATGAAGATAGGTATACTATAGTGTATGGTGATGTTTCTTTGTTTTTTATAGATTCTGGTGCGAACTATTTAAAGGAGCCATATACGTGGTTTCATCCATATGGTGATGGTTTGTTTGATGATGATATTGCATGGCTCGAGGAACAACTTAGTACATGTAAAACTACTCATAAGATAGTTCTAATGCATCATCCTGCCGTAAATGTTCGTGATGATTCTAGTGTCATGTATGATGTTATTGCTCGTAATAGGATGCGTTTCATTAGTTTATGTGAGGAATATGATGTTGATCTTGTTTTAACCGGTCATACTCATTGTTCTAGGGTTTTTGATGCCGATGAAAATCTTTTAAAAAGTTATCCATTTAATTGTAGCGAATATTCTACTCTTTTTGTTCAAACTGATGACTGCAAGGAAGGTGTTCATTACAGGAATATCACAGTTGTAGATGATGATATTTGGTTAGAAAAATGTGAAGAAATTAAGATTAAACATCCTCACGATAAATCTGCTGTATTCATCAGGGGTTCTACAAGCATATATAAAGATATATATTTATATATACTATATTGGGTGATTAACTACAGTTTAAATAAAACGATACAACCCTAACCCCTATATATTAAATAGTTTATTTAAACTAGATTTAAAAAAAACTGTTTTATCCTTCTTGAACAGGTGAACGCCAGTCAAGACCGGGTGTACGTAAACCAATTTTTGGAATTAAACCCAACCGTCGTTTATGCTGTGTTTTAACCCGCATATTTTTAATACGAACTACATCAGACTGCTTCACTCCAACAATTTTTGCAATATCATTAACTTCTATCTTTCTCTCCAAACCTGCTAAAATTTTATCAAGTACATGATAGCTAAGTTTTAGTTCTTCCTCATCAGACTGCCCATGCCATAGACCAGCAGAAGGTGGTTTAGAAACCACCTCCATTGGGATCTTAAGATATTTTGCAATCTCCCAAACCTGAGTTTTATAGAGATCACCAAGAGGCATGATATCAACACCACCATCACCATACTTTGTAAAATAACCGACCAACAACTCTGATTTATTAGAAGTACCACAAACCAAACTACCTGTCATATTGGCATACTCATAAAGCAGAAGCATTCTAACCCTTGCTTTAACATTCGCAAGTGCATACTTATCAGGTTTAACAACACAAGTATTAGATATCTCTTTAACAAGACCTGTAATATCCTGTTCATCACATTGTAAATCAAATTTTTTAACAACAAGTTTACAATGTTTATAATCAATCTCAGGTGTAGTTTCATCTGGCAAAAAAAGACAATGTACATTTTTTCTTCTTAAAGCTTGTTTACAGAGTACTGCGGTTACAGCTGAGTCGACACCACCAGATAAACCAATTACAACACCTTTACAGCCACTGTTTTCAACATATGTTCTAATAAAATCTTTAATAACAGTTGAAACCTCATCCACGTTTATCGATAACTCAATATCCAAACATTACCCCTCTTAACAATCAACATATTATTTTTTAAACCTTCTCCTATATACCGAATTACCATGTGAATCCATTGCTACAACAAGAGGACCAAAATCTTTTACTTTGAAAACCCAAACAGCCTCAGGCATACCAAGTTCATCAAGCCAATATACATCTTCTACCTCTTCAACCTTATCAGCAGCAAGTGCACCAGCACCACCAGTATAAGAAGCATATATAGATATATATTTTTGTAATGCTTTTTGTGTATTTTTTCCCATACCTCCTTTTCCAATGATAATCTTAACATTATATTTCTCTAAAAATTTATCCTCAAAAAGCTCCATGCGACTACTAGTAGTAGGACCAGCAGATACCACCTCCCATCCCTCTTTTGTTTTTCGCATGAGAGGACCACAATGAAACAAAGCCATATCTGAAGGATCAAAAGGAATATTGTTTTTCTCCAGCATTATATGATGAGCCTCATCTCGAGCAGTAAAAACTCGACCAGAAACATAAATGATATCACCCACATGTAGTTTTTTGACATCCTCAAAACTAACAGGCAAACTAAGATGATACTCCATCTATTCCACCCTCCAAGATCCATCACTATGAATAACCATACCAGCACGTCTATCAGCCCAACATTGAACTACTATACCAACAGGTAGACTCGCAGGATGACGATGAGCTTTCTCAATATGAACATCAAGAACCGTGGTTTTCCCACCAAGACCCATAGGACCAACACCGCTATCATTAATTCGTTTGATTAACTCCTCCTCAACAGCTGCAACAGTTTTATCCTTATGACGAACTCCAACCGGCCGAAGAAGAGCCTTTTTACCAAGTTTCAAAGAAAGATCAGCACCGCCACCGATACCTACACCAACAACTGTCGGAGGACAAGGATTACCACCTGCTTTTATCATCTCCTCCACAACAAAATCCTTCACACCCTCAATACCAACACCTGGTTTAAGCATACCAAGCTTACTCATGTTCTCACTACCACCACCCTTAGGAAGAGCAGTGATATGTACATCACTTCCATCTACAAAATCCCATGTTATATATGGAATATGATCCCCTAAGTTATCCTCATGGTTCTCACCCGTGAAAGGATCAACAGTATTTGGCCGTAAAGGAATCTCTTTTGTAGCTGTTTTCACACCCTCTACGATTAAATCCCTTAGTTTATCAATATATGGAAATTCTACTCCAACTGTTACAAAAAAAGTCTGAATACCAGTATCCTGGCACATAGGACGATTTGATTCTCTAGCAAGTTTAATATTTTCAAGAATAGCGCCGATCTGTGTCTTAGCAATCCCCTCCTCCACCTCGTAGGCTTTTTCAAGAGCAGAAATAACATCAGCTGGAAGTTCTGTCTCTGCTTTTCTTATAAGCTGAACAACACCTTTTTTAAGACTATCATAGTCCATCTTCGAAAGTCCTCCCCAAAATCCTGTTCTCTCCTGGAGTAAAACAAATAAGCATTATATAACAGTTGTTAAACAAAAAAAAGAGATTAAAAAAAGAAAA
>QMTJ01000019.1 GCA_003651045.1 Thermoplasmata archaeon
ACTATACATACTTTTCTTGACACGTCTAACACCTCTTCGACATGAGACGAAAAAATATTTTACCCTTCTATCTCATTGATTAGATGTAATGAATAGTTAATTAAAAAATGTTATCGTTTATCGCCGTACTCTTTCCATTGTTTTTAAAATCAATTTTTTAAACAGCGTTTTCTATTTCTTTAATAGCCCTAGGGTTCTCGATAGATGAAAGATCACTTATTTCTTCACCGAGAAACGTTGCTTTTATCACCCTTCTAACAATCTTTGCAGAACGTGTCTTCGGTAGATCTCTAACGAATTTTACATCCCGTGGTTTTAAAGTTTTACCCATAACCTTTACAACTTGATTTTTCAGCTCTTCTCTCAGTTTTTCATCTGGTTTATATCCTGGTTTAAGAACAACAAAACTAACGATATCCTCACCTTTGATTTCATCAGGTACACCAATAGTTGCTGCTTCAGAAACCGCAGGGTGTTCAATGAGTGCTGCTTCTATCTCAGCAGGACCAGTTCGTCTACCTGCTACTTTGATAGTGTCATCACTACGTCCATGAAGGAACCAAAAACCATCTTCATCAATACTAGCCCAGTCACCATGGTACCAGATACCTGGCCATCTGGACCAATAGGTTTCAAGATACCTCTCAGGTTCATTCCAGAAACCACGAGTCATAGAAGGAGCAGGTTTCTTAGCTACAAGATGCCCCATCTGGCCACGTACAGGTTTACCCTCGTCATCAAAAACATCAATATCCATACCAAGACCTGGACCACGTAGTGTACACGGTTTAAGCTCAGTAATGGGTAGAGGTGAAAGGAAACAACCTACGATTTCAGTTCCACCTGATATATTAATTATAGGTATTTTCCTTCTCCCAACTTTTTCAAAAAACCAGTTCCATGAATCAGGATCCCATGGTTCACCAGTAGAACCTAACAGCTTTAGAGAACTGAGATCATGTTTTTCTACCCATTCCTCACCATATCTCATCAGCAGACGGATAGCTGTTGGTGAAATACCGAGTTGTGTAATCCTATGTTTCTCAATTAGCTTCCAGAGTTTATCAGGCTGTGGGTAGTTAGGTGCTCCTTCATAGATAACAATGGCACCAGCGAATGTGTGAACACCTATAATCATCCATGGTCCCATCATCCAACCGATATCAGTGAGCCAGAAAAACACATCGTTTTCTTTAACATCGAAATAATATCTTAGTTCTTTTGCTATTTGAGCAAGAGCACCACCATGTGTATGAACAGTACCCTTAGGTTTACCTGTTGTTCCAGAGGAGAATATTATCATCGCATAATCCTCAGAGTCCATCTGTTCTGTTTCGTATTCATCAGATTGATTATTTACTAACTCAGTCCACCAGATATCCCGGTTTTTTTCCCAGGGGATATCGATTCCTAGTCTCTTATAAACTATAACATGTTTTAGGCTTTTAACAACCTCAGCAGCCTTGTCTGCTTCTTTTTTAATTTCAACAGTTTTTCCACGTCTTATCGTCCCATCTGCAGTTAGAAGAACCTTTGCCTCTGCAATATCCAAACGTGATGCAAGAGCATGTCCTCCAAAACCTGAAAAGATTGGTATAGCGATTGCACCAGTTTTAAGTACCGCTAAAAAACCTATTACTATCTCTGGTATCATTGGCATGTATATACCAATACGGTCTCCTCTTTTTACACCAAGTTGTTTTAAAGCATTTGCAAACTTGTTAACCTCTCTATATAGTTCATAGTATGTTAATTTTCTATTATCTCCTTTTTCATTCTCCCAAATTATTGCTATATTATTTTTTTTATCGGATTCAGCATGTCTATCAAGTGTATTATGCACTATGTTGATTTTTCCATTGATAAACCATTTAGTCCATTGTATTCCTTCCGAATCATCATAAACCTTTGTGTATGGTTGATACCATTCAACATCTAAATCCTTCATTATGGCATCCCAAAACCATTCAATATTCTCTGTTGATTTTTTGATTAGTTCATCATAGTTTTTTATGTTATGTTTTTTCATAAAACGTGTTATGTTTGCGTTTTCGATATATTCTTTAGATGGTTTCCATACAATTTCGTTTTTCATTCTGCCTCCCTCATTTTGTTAGGTGGTTCCCTTTATAGATATACTATATTGAGGTTACAAAACTATATTTTTGTAAGTGTAATCCTTTACTAAATGTTTTTGTTTTCATAAATATTTTAGAAACCCTAAAATAGTAATATTTGTTTATTGGTTTCTAATTTAAAAGGGGGTTTTTTGAAGAATGAAAAAAGAATTCCAGGAAGGAGATATAAAGATAACAGTTGATTACGATAAATGTACAGGGTCTGGAGAATGTGTAACTGCTTGTCCTGTGGATCTTTATGAGGTTGTTGATGGGAAAGCAGTTGTAAAAAATGTTGGTGAATGTATCGAGTGTTGTGCTTGTGTAAGCGCTTGTCCGAATGACGCGATAGAGCATAGTTCCTGTTAGAGCTATCATTTTTTTCCTTTATTTGTTCTATTTTTCTATATTTTTTAGTTAACATGTTTAGGGTTATAAGAAATATAGGGTTTTTTGTTAGGTGATGTTGATGTTTGGTTTTTTATCAAAAACTTTAAGTACCTACTTTGTATTTTATGTTAAATTGTAATAAGTACAAATTAGTAATAATTACACTATAATGGTGGATTGCTTGGAAAAATACGTAAAAATCCTAAAAGAAAACAACATAAAAATAACATCTCCAAGACTAGTAATACTCAAATATCTAAGTGAAAACTTATCCCATCCCACAGCAGATCAAATTTATACTGATCTAAAAACAAACAATCCATCGTTATCAAAAACAACGGTCTACAACTCACTTGAAACACTAGAACAACATGGTATAATTCAATCAATAACAATATCAGGATCAGAACTACATTACGACTTAAATCGTGGAATGCATCATCATTTCTACTGCAAAAAATGCGGAAGAATATATGATATACCCTTATCTTGTCCAAATATTGAAAAAATGTCAAACTATGGTCATAAAATCGAAGAAGTACACGGTTACATAAAAGGAATATGTAAAGAATGTCTAAAAAAAGGGAGAATCTAAAAAATGAACCTCAACGCTTTACATAAAATCTCATATGGACTCTACGTGGTTTGTTCAAAAAATGGTGATAAAAAAAACGGGCAAATCGCAAACACAGTATTCCAAGTTACATCAGAACCACAAACAATTGCAGTCAGTATTAATAAACAAAACCTTACACATGAATATATTGATAAAAGCAAGGTTTTCACAGTCTCTATCCTATCAGCAGAAACACCCATGAAACTCATAGGAAATTTTGGATTCAAAAGCGGTAGAGACATCGATAAATTCCAAAACGTTAAATTTAAACTCAGTAAACATAGCGTTCCATTAATACTTGATTATACTATTGCCTATTTTGAGGCAGAGGTAATTAATAAAATAGATGTTGGTACTCATACTATTTTTGTTGGCAAGGTAGTTGATGCTGAGGTATTATCTGATGATAAACCTATGACATATGAATATTATCATCAGGTTAAAGGTGGTTTTTCACCAAAGACTGCACCTACTTATAGCAGTATGGTTGATAAACCAAAAAATAAGGAGGAAAAAAAGATGGAGAAATATGTTTGTGATGTATGTGGATATGTATACGATCCTGAAAAAGGCGATCCTGATAACGGGATAGAGCCGGGTACTGCTTTTGAAGACCTCCCTGAGGACTGGGTTTGCCCTGTATGTGGCGCTGGTAAAGATCAATTTAGTAAGGAGTGAAAAAAATTGAATAAAGTTGAGATAAAACCCGATATTTATTGGGTAGGCGGTATTGACTGGGATATTCGTAATTTCCATGGCTATAGTACAAACCGTGGCACAACATATAATGCATATTTAATAATAGATAAAAAAATAACATTAGTAGACACTGTTAAACACTACCTTTACGATGAAATGATGGATCGAATTAAAGCAGTCATTGATCCTTCAAAAATTGATTATATAGTTAGCAATCATGTTGAAATGGATCATTCTGGTTCTCTACCCAGACTTCTTGAAATTGTTAAGAATGCAAAAGTAATAACATCAACCCGTGGAGAAAAAGGACTACTTAGGCATTATAAAAAAAATCTAAATTTAAAAGTAGTAGAATCTGGTGACACCATTAGTATCGGTAAAAGAACACTTCATTTTGTTCATATTCCCATGGTTCATTGGCCTGACTCTATGGTAACTTACATTCCATCTGATAAACTATTACTTCCAAATGATGCATTTGGACAACATATTGCTAGTTCAGAACGTTTTGATGACGAAATAGAATGGGGAATACTAAAGGAGGAGGCGGCGAAATATTATGCAAACATTGTAATGCCTTTCGGGGATCAAGTAAAAAAAGCTCTTGATGTTGTTTCTACCTTAGAGATTGACATGATTGCTCCTGGCCATGGAATAATCTGGCGTTCACATATACCTGAGATTCTTAAGGAATACAAAAGATGGGCGAATTATGAATCCACGGGACGTGCTGTAATCATTTATGACTCTATGTGGGGTTCAACTGAGAAAATAGCAAAAAAACTAGCTGAGGGAATAGCTGAAGTAGGGATACCTGTGAACATAAGGAATCTTAAAACATGTCACATTTCTGATGTTATAACTGATGTACAGGATTCAAAGCTGGTTTTGATAGGATCCCCTACTCTTAACAATGGCATGTTACCATCTGTTGGAGGATTTTTGACATATCTCAAAGGACTTAAACCTAGAAACCGTGTAGGTTTTGTCTTTGGATCATATGGATGGGGTGGTCAGGCTGTTAAGGAGATACAAAAAATCCTTGAAAGCTTGTCTTGGGATTTACCTTTCGATAGTGTTAATATAAACTATATACCAGATGAAGACGAGTTAAATAATTTAAAAAATATTGGAAATAAGTTAGGAGAGTATATAAAGAAGTAAGATGCGTGTAAAAAAGGAGGAAAAAAAGAAATGTTGAAACCGAAAATAGAAAAAGCAATTAATAAACAGATAAACGCAGAACTCTGGTCTGCATACGAGAGTATTTACACCTCCTGCAGATTTACCCATGTACAGTCAGGGGGTAAACGCATAACTTTATTTCCTTATCTGTTAGAAAATTTGTGACTGGAGGTTAAAAAAAAATGATTGGAGAAATACCAAAGGATATGATTGATGCTGTTCTTGAAACAATACCTATAGAGTTTTCACTTCTTGATAAAAACGATAATGTACTTGGTTGGAATAAACATGAAACCCGTATATTCAGAAGACCAAAGGGTGTAATTGGTAGAAACGTCCGTAAATGTCATCCTAAAAAAAGCCTTGATAAAGTGGAGAAAATTTTAAGTGAAATGAAAGAAGGCAGACGAGATAAAGCTACATTCTGGATTGATCTCCCACTGGGTGAACAGGGAGAAAAACACAAAGTATTGATTCAATATTTTGCAGTACGAAATGAAAAAGGTGAATATCTTGGATGTCTTGAAGCATCACAAGATATCACTGATATTCAAAAAATAAGTGGGGAGAAAAGACTCCTTGATTAAAAAAAATTTGAATTAGAGGTGAGAAGTAGATTATGAAAAGTTTGAAAGGAACAAAAACCGAGAAAAACCTCCTCGCATCTTTTGCTGGGGAGTCACAAGCTAGAAACCGTTACACTTTTTTCGCAAGTAAAGCAAAAAAAGAAGGCTATGAGCAGATAGCCGCGATATTCAGAGAGACTGCGGATAATGAAAAAGAACATGCTGAGATTTTCTTTAAATATCTACAAGGTAGTGATGTAGAAATTACAGCGTCGTATCCCGCGGGAGTAATTGGTACAACTGAGGAAAACCTGCTTGCTGCTGCTGAGGGTGAGAAAATGGAATGGGGGACTTTGTATCCAGATTTCGCTGAGGTGGCAGATGAAGAAGGATTCCCTGAGATTGCTAGTAGTTTTAGAGAAATAGCTAAGGTAGAGGCGTATCATGAGCGTAGATACCGGAAGCTCTTGGAAAATGTGAAAAATAAACAAGTGTTTAAAAAGACTAAGGTTGTGAAATGGAAATGCCGTAACTGCGGGTATGTCCACGAGGGGGATGAGGCGCCGGAGATATGCCCAGCTTGTAAACATCCGCAGAGTTATTACGAGCTATGGGTTGAAAACTATTAAAAAAATGTATATAAGAGGTGGAAGTATTTGACAAAGTTGAGAGAAATCTATAAATGTGAGATTTGTGGAAATATTGTGGAGGTATTGCACGCTGGTGTTGGAGAACTTGTTTGTTGCGGGCAACCTATGAAACATATAGAGGAAAAAACAGAGGATTCAAGTACTGAGAAACATGTTCCATATATAGAAAAAACAGCGGATGGTGTTCTTGTAAAAGTAGGTCAGAATCAGGATCATCCTATGGAAGAGAAACACTATATTGAATGGGTTCAGGTTATAGCTGATGACAAAGTTTATCGTAAGTTTTTGAAACCTGATGATAAACCACAAGCTGAGTTTGAAATAAAAGCAGATGAAATTATGGCTCGTGAATACTGTAATGTTCATGGTCTTTGGAGATCTTAAAAAAAATTTTATTATGGAGGATGAAAAAAATATATGGATGCTGAAAAAGTGTTAGAAGCTATGAAAAAAGCTGGTAAACCCGTTAGACCAGGTGATATAGCGAAGATGCTTAACGTGGATAGTAAAGAGGTTTCAAAGGCTATAAAGGAACTAAGAGAACAAGGTAAGGTTTTTTCTCCTAAACGTTGTTTTTATGCACCATCTAAATAAATATTTTTTTCTAAACCTGTATTTAGATAAAAACTTGTGGATAAAGGGAGAAGGAATTAAAAGATGGGTGTGCTTGAAACTAGAAACCTGAGTTTAAAACTTAATGGTAAAAACATACTGGATAAGTTAAACATTGATCTCTGGCAGGGGCATGTTCATGCTGTTGTTGGTCCCAATGGTGCTGGTAAATCTACGTTGGCTTATACTATAATGGGTCTAGATGGTTATAGAAATATTGAAGGAGACATTTTTTTTAATGGTGTTTCTCTAAAAAACAAGGGTGTCGCTGAGAGAGCAAAGATGGGTATAACCCTTGGTTGGCAGGAGCCTGCGAGATATGAGGGTTTAACTGTTAAACAGTTTATCATAGCCTCTGCTAAAGAGAAAAAAGTTGAAACAGTGGAAGAGGTTTTGTCTAAGGTAGGGCTTAACCCTGAAGAGTACATAAACAGGGCAGTGGATAAAACACTTAGTGGTGGTGAACGTAAGAAAATAGAGCTTGCTTCTATATTAGCTATGCAGCCGAGTTTTGTTATGCTGGATGAACCAGATTCTGGTATCGATGTTGCTTCTCTTGAAAAAATCTTTGAAGGTATAAAATTGTTGAAAAACTATGGCGCTACTGTTGTTCTTATAACGCATAGTCTCACGGTTATGAAACAAGCAGAGCATGCTTTTTTATTGTGTGGTGGTAAAATAGTTGAGAAAGGCAGTATAAGTAAGATCGAACCATATTTTGAGAAAGAATGTCTACCATGTGAACATAAAAATATTCCAGATAAGGGCGGTAGCTGATGGATATCAATGAGTTGTTGAAACTTGCTGAAGAAGATAAGGCATTAATGGATAAGGATACAGCGCATTTGACTATTAACTTAAACAAAGTGGTTAGTAAAAACATAGTTCCAGGTTTACACGTTGATACCAAGGAGTTGAAAGACAGCGTAGAGGTTAAAATTAAAGTGGATGACGGCGTTGTCATAGAGAAAAAAGTCCATCTATGTTTTGGTGTAACACATGAAAAAGCTTTACAGAAGATAAAAATGGATATAGACATTGGTAAAAACGCTAGTATCTCTGTATTGTCTCATTGTATTTTCCCGAAAGCCGTGGATGTAAAACATATTATGGATGCCAAGATAAACGTTGGAGAAAACGCATCGTATACTTATGAAGAGAAACATATACATAGCGTTGATGGTGGCATAGAAGTTTATCCAAAAGCAGATGTAAAACTGGATAAGAAAGCTAAGTTTAAAACAACCTTCGAACTTGTAGAAGGTAGAGTAGGTAAACTAGATATAAACTATAGTGTAACAGGTTTAAAGGAAAGCGTTATGGAACTGATGAGTAAAGTAAGTGGACGAGGAGATGATATTATAAAGATAAAGGAGGGTGGTAACCTTATTGGCGAGAAAGCAAGAGGTGTGTTAACCTCTAGAGTAGCAGTACGTGATAATGCTAAAGCTGAAGTGTATAATATAATAAAGGCTACAGCACCTTATGCTAGAGGTCATGTTGATTGTAAGGAAATCATCCAGGGTAACGGCGTTGCCACCGCTATACCTGTTGTTGAGGTTAAACATCCTAAAGCTCATGTAACACATGAGGCAGCTATAGGCAGTGTTAACAGTAAACAACTTCAAACCCTTATGGCTCGTGGACTCTCTGAAGACGATGCAACAGATCTTATTATTGAAGGTCTTTTAAGTTAAAGATAAAACGGGTTTTAAAAAAGGGGGGGCTAAGTATATCTTCAACATTTCATATCATTATTGACAATTTTTTTTAAACTTTATCATAAAATTTTGGAGGACTAATATGAAGAAAGGTGTTGGAGATCAATTTCAGGAAGAAACAAAATATTTACGAAATAAAATCGAGGGCGTTGTCTGGAGTAAACCACCAGATTTGTACAAAATTTATCCAGATAGTAAAAAGATTCTACTTCCTGAACCCATGTTTTCTATTGAAAAAACTCTAGATGAGGTTTTAAAAAAACGTAAAAGCATCCGTAGTTTTTCTAATATCCCAGTTAGTAAAAAAAACAGTTATCATATCTGTTATGGGCTTCAACAGGGATACAGAGGAAAGAACTCGGCTACGAGTTCCGCACTGCACCTTCAGCAGGTGCTCTCTACCCTATTGAAACATATCTAGTTATCAACAATGCCGAAGGTGTTCCAAAAGGTGTCTATCATTACAATATCAAAGGACATTATCTCGAAGAATTAAAAACTGGTGACTACAGCCGAGACATTGCTAAGGCTGCTCTTGAACAAGAAATGTGCGCTATTGCGGCAGTAGTTTTCATCTGGACTGCTATTTTTCAACGGAGTAAATGGAAATATGATCAACGTGCTTATAGATACATCTATCTAGATGCTGGTCACATCGCTGAAAATCTTGCGCTTGCATGTACTAGTCTCAATTTAGGTAGTTGCCAAATCGGTGCTTTTTATGATGATGAAATAAATGAAATAATCGGTGTACATCTATAAAAACTACGAATCAGATGTCTTACTTAAAAATGAAAAGAAAGCAATAAATTATTCCATGGATCATTTTTTTGAACTCGAACTTTCCGGTATAGCTGTACGTGTTGATGACAACATAGGAGCAATAGCGGTTTATGAAAAAATGAATAAAGACACAGCAGTAGTACATTATGAAAAAGGTTCACCATATTATGATGGCATTTATAAAGTTGTAAATCAAGAAACAGCTAAAATTTTACAAAAAAGTTTTAAATTCATCAACCGTGAATCAGATATGGGTTTACCAGGTTTAAGAAGAGTTAAAATGTCTTATAGACCACATCATATGGTAAAAGTTTATCATATAGAAAAAGATAGCTTAACTATATAACATGTATAGGGGTATAGGTATACATTGAGACTATGATGTTATCAAATAATATGATACCGTTTCTTTTATCTTTCATCACAGATTTTACAGATTAATGCAAACTCAGGTGTCGACCTAAGGATTTTACAGATTCTACAAGTCTCCGAGTTAATATAATCTCCGCCGTTTTCAATTATCTTTTGTGCAGAATTCCGTATCTCTGCTAAAACATATTCATCTGAGATTTTAAATCTACCACGTTTTCTAGAGAGATACTGACATACCGCTGCAGGTGTAATCCCTAGTTTTTTAGCTACTTCTCTCTGATTCAACCCAAAATCTTTAACCATACTCTCCGCGATTCCCCTCCTAATAGCCGGCAGTCCATTCCACATCATATACTCACAGGTAGTACGTTTCATATACTTTGAATGTTTTGTTTTCTACTTATAATTAACGATTGTTATTAAATGTAGTCTTAATGATGCATGTTACATTATGCATAATTTGTCATAGAGGTGTGGGAAAATATTAACAGTAATCACATCTTTTACATCGATATCTCCTTGTTTCAAAATTTGTATATTCGTTTTTTCTAAAAAGTTTTTTATTATACTAATATACATTTTGTTTTCCTGTTTACCTGATAATTCTCTAATTTTTTCAAACATCCTTAAAATTTTGAAACTAATCTTTTCAGATACATACGATTTCACCATTATCCTAGTTTTCTTAAAAAAAGATCTCTCATTTAATCTATATATAAATGGTTTTTCATTATCTATATACTTTAATTCCCCGTTGATGTAAAATTCAACTTTTTTTACATCCTCTGTAGCATCAACTTCAATATCGATGAATCCAATTATCCAAGTTCTTTTTAAATTATCTTTAACTTTAATATTTGCAATATATAATGTATTATTAACCGGTTTGATAATTTCTACATCTTTTTTAACTCTGATATTCTTTTTTTCTGATCTTACAAAACCTTCTTTTTCAGAATAAATATCGTAGCTTCCTTTATCTGATAGTTTTATTGTTACATCGCCCTCACTGTTTGTAGTATAGGTATTTGAACCAACATAAACAGT